>MAYW01000062.1 GCA_001723765.1 Candidatus Scalindua rubra | reverse complement strand
ACAGGTCAGGAGTTGACTGTTTGGATAAGTTATATCTAACAGGGGAACCGCAAAAGTAGGGGGCGTATGGCATACCGCCCTTTCTCAGGTTCAATCTTGCCCGCCTGAATGACAAAGACGGGCAGGCAGATTGAAATAAATGTTTCGGTTCAGACTACAAGTCTGAACCAGCTTTTGAACAATCTTTAAAACTTTGCGCCCTTTGCGACTTTGCGTGAGAACTGAGCTTTTATATTTTTTTTAAGGAGGTTTTTATCATGTTTAAATTATTAAGAAAATAATTTCCTAATTTTATAACAGTTATTATGGCCTTTACTATTATGCTTGCGTTACAGGGGACGTCTACGGCCGTCCAGCTTACGACCACGTGGAACGGCGGCTCTGGCAACTGGAACGTGTCCGGCAACTAGAGCGGCGGAGTGGTGCCGAACAACGGCGTGGATACGTTTAACGTCCAGATAGACAATGGAAATGCGACAAACTCCAGCGTCAGCCTGGACACGAACGCCACCATTGACAATCTCACGATTGATGCCCTGGACAGCCTGGGCATAAACAATGTCCGCATCCTCACAGTGATCAGTGGCGCCGGGGCTGGCACCATCACCAATGCAGGCAGCATCGCCCTGAACTCGATAGCTAGCGTTACAGACCTTAGGGTAAGCGGGGGCAACGTGAACCTCACAGGTGGTGGCACGGTGACTATGTCAAACTTTACAAACAACCGCATCCACGGTGTGGTCTCGACGAACCGTTTAACCAATCAGGCAGGTCATACCATCCAGGGCGCAGGGCAGATAGGGGCTAACGCCATGGCACTGACCAACCAGGGCACCATCAATGCCAACCAGACAAATAGTCTGACGATTGACTTGAGCAGTCCCGGGATTAATGACGGCACGTTCAAGGCCAGTAGCGGAGGCACCCTCATCGTAAATGATGACATTAGCGGCACAGGGAACTGGTTAGCAGACGCTGGAACCGTTACCCTGTCAAGTGGCGTAGACGTTACCACCACTGGAAATATTGATATACTTAACGGTGGTAGTCTTAACTTAACTAACGCCACTATGACAGGAAATAATCTTAATATGTCAGGCGCAGGTTCTTCAATATCCGTAAATAGCACGGTTGAACTCGCAGGCAACCTGCTTTACAGCATTACGAATGAAGGAAAATAGAAAATAGGGACAGCGCCTATTAAGGAAAATAGGGACAGTGCCTATTATATCCAAAAGCTAATTACTCTTGTATTCCGTTTTTCTGTCTATCCTTCTTGCTAGTTCGCTGGTGTATTGTTTGCCAAGCGATTCAGCATGTTTTTTTACCCAATCCGTAAACTTTGTTTTACCTGTTGGAGGAGAGTCGACATAGAGGAGTTCTGACATAAGCCCTTCATTCTCTTCCCGCGATGTTATTAAAAAGATGTAAGGCAATGGAATATTTATCACCAGATGGTTTTTATATTGGTAAGTCTTTGAATTTTTTTATCCTTTGTGATTATGGGGAGATTGAGATATTTCGCTGTTGAAACAATGATTTTGTCATGAAGTTCAGGGATATCTTTCAGGCTAACCATTTTCTGGAGGATGGGATAATCAAGTGCAATGAGCATAAAATTTTCGCTATCGTTTATTTTTGTTAAAAGTTTCTTAAAGTTAAAAGATATGCGTTTTTTATCAAAGATGCTTAGTGCTTCGGCAATGACAATTGAAGGGACGAAGATGACATTTTCACCTTTTTCGCATTTCTCAAAGATTGCCGAAACGTTTGTACCTAATTTTGGATTGTTTGTAAACCACCAGAGAAGGGCATGAGTGTCTGTTACAAAATTCATAAAGGATTTATATTCCTATTTTGCTGTATAGTGACTTTTTTGCAGAAGCAATATCTTTGTCGGTAACATCTATACCTTTGAGAATACCCTTGAGCGATATAACTTTTTTACCTGTTGGGGTGAGCTTCTTGAGAACAGATAGTTTTAAATCCTTAACTTCTTTCTCTATAATCTCGATTTTATGGAGGATGCCAACCGTATCATTTAATAGTTCTTGCTTCATAGTGTTTATCCTTTTCTTAAAAAAATCTTTTTAAATTAGTGCCTTAATGCCTTTGTAGCTGTTTAGAAATCCCTAATTATATTTTTTACTTTTAATGAAAATAGTATTAATTGTCAAGATATATCTATACATGACATAAAACTATGAAATGAGGTCAGAGCTTGAAAGCAGAATATGCTTTACAATTATAAGGGACAATTTGGATGATAAAAATTTAAGATGTGCGAAAAGAAAGGAATTCATTGAGGGTTAATGTATTTTTTTAAGTTTTGTCCAGGGAAGATATTCAATTCCTTTGAAGTTATGGACTTCCTCTCCTCCATATACAACATAAGATTTTTGAGTTTCTTTCTTAAATAAATCTTTTTGCTAATCAAAAGCCAATGTTTAGATTAGCAAATATAGAATAATTGATAGCAAAAGGAGGTGTACAGGGTCAATGAAGTATGAGTAGTCATAAAAATCCCCCTTTAATAAAGGAGGGAATTAGTTTAAGCAAAAGAGCCTATTTTATTTAACAACTAATTACTCTTGTATTCAGTTTTTCTGTCTATCCTTCTTGCCAGTTCACTGGTGTATTGTCTGCCGAGTGATTCAGCATGTTTTTTTACCCACTCCGTAAACTTTGTTTTACCTGTTGGAGGAGAGTCGACATAGAGGAGTTCGGCCATGAGTCCTTCAATTTCTTCTCGCGTAATAAGGACATCATTGACCAATTGACCGACAATACTTCCTGCGATGTAGCCGAAGGTCGGAGGTACAGAGATGATGGGCCTTCTCTTACCAATTATCCTGCCAATTGTTTGAACAAGTTCTCTATATGTAAATGTTTCCGGTCCGATTGCGTTAATAATTGAGTTTTCTTTTTTTTCTCCGTGTTCAACTGCCAATTTTGCTAGATCATCAACGTAGATTGGCTGAAGACGATATTGACCATCTCCAAACACTGCGAATACGGGTAATTTTCTTAGTATCCATGCAATGTTATTAATGAGTATGTCTTCTTTCCCAAAGAGTACTGTAGGACGAAGGATTGAGTATGAAAGGCCTGAGTCTATTAAGGCTTTCTCTAATCTCGCCTTTCCACTGAAATACTCTAATTGTGAGTCTTCTGATGGATTGGTTATGCTGATGTGGACTATCTTCCTTACTCCTGCCTTCTTTGCTGCATTGAACATTGTGATGGTGTTTCTCATGGCATCGGCAAGAGTAAACATTTTATGATTAAATCTGACCCAATAAGTGTTGTATAGAACGCGTACGCCCTTCAGCGATTGTGTCAATTTATGGGGGTCATTAAAATTGAAGGCATGAGCTTGTACCCTTTCTCCAAAAGGGTTGCTTCGATGCATAGAGTTTGTCAGAGTGATAACGTGATGACGTTTGTCGAGTAATCGTTGTGCAATGTACTTTCCGGAATATCCATAAGCGCCAGTGACGGCATGTGTTTGTTGTTCGGACATAATCTATAAACCGATAAATCTCTTTGAAAAATAGAAGATAAGTGGTTAAATCTCCCCATGACTGCATGAAAGGTGTAATATAAATAGATTTCCGATCCCTGCCCGACGGCCTGTCTGCCGACTGGCAGGCAGGCGGGAAGCAAATCCACCTTCATTTTTACGGTATTAACATATATGGGTATTTTCGGTGGATTCGGCCTAAGGGCCTTAATCCACCCTACACCTGATCTAAATTAGATCGACAAGTTTTTTTAAAGTAACAACCTCTCTGAGTCGTAGACCGGTTGAGCCAAAATCAAACAGCTTTATAATTTAGCTATTCTTTATACCTTAAGGGAAAGTTTGAAAACCGTAGGTTTTCATTTGACAACCTGGCCGAGCCAGAACACTTCAGAAATTTATCCCTTTTTGGTTCTGGCTCGGCTAGGTTGGGTATTGAAAGGATTAACTAGAGTTGTTTTTTGCATGCCTTTTCTTATTTCATCAAGAATCTTAGCGCCACCCATTCCTAATAGTTTGTGTGCAAGTTGCTGTCCCATAGTAGCAAAATCATCTACCTTACCCCCAATAGAATCTCTGATAATTGTAGTTCCATCGAGTGAACACACAACCGCTTCTAGTTTCAGATTGACAGGGAATATAACTTCTGCATGAGCGCCGATCGGAATCTGGCATCCTCCCTGGAGTTTTGCAAGAAGAGTTCTTTCTGCCTTTACTTCACACATGGTTTCATGGTGATTTAAAATCGAGATGATTTCTTTAACCTTATGATCAGTGTCTCGGATCTCGACACACAGCGCTCCCTGGCCTACGGCAGGAAGCATTATGTCATACGATATTATCTCACTTGCTTTTTCAGATAGACCAAATCTTAATAAACCTGCCCTTGCTACAACTATTGCATCAAGCTCGCCGAAGTCTAATTTCTTTAACCTTGTATCAAGATTGCCTCTTAAATCAACTATTTCAAGGTCTGATCTAAAGGCAAGGATTTGCGACCTGCGTCTTAAACTGCTTGTTCCTATCTTTGCTTTTTGAGGAAGGTCACGTAAAGACACGTTATCTCTGCTAATTAGAACGTCGTGTGGGTCCTCACGTTTTGACACTGCACCGATTACGAGACCATTTGGAATCTCAGTAGGTACGTCTTTTGCGCTGTGGACTACCAGATCAACTTTTTTATCAAGAAGGGCATTTTCCAGCTCCTTTGTGAATAATCCTATGTTTCCTATTTTTGAAAGGGGTGAGTCGGTTATTTTGTCGCCCGTTGTCTTTATCTTTTCGATATCAAATTCGATTTCCTTGTTAGCCTCTTCCAGTTGTGACTTTGCCCAATTAGCCTGGATCAAGGCTAGTTTGCTTCCTCTTGAACCAATAACAATTTTATCTCTTTTTTCCAAATATCCGCTCCTATCTGAATTAAAAAATTACTCATACTATTTGTCTCATAAATCATTTTCGTTGTCAATACTTTTTAGACTTTGAATAAGTGAATAGCATAAGCTTACTGTAATTGTGCTAGAGCAAAGTTACTAAGCAATTACGAATTTGATTGGAATTGCCTTTATCAGGTATATTTGTCCTTGATGAAGAGTTTTTGCCAGACTATAATCCATTTTGAAAGGATAACATTAGATGTTGGAGATTATGCCAGTTGATAAAATAGATGCCGTGGTAAGGGTCCCCGGATCAAAAAGCTACACAAACCGTTCGTTAATAACGGCTTCGCTTGCTGCGGGTAAATCAATAATAAAGAATGCCTTGTTAAGCGAGGACACACAGCATATGATCTCGTGCCTTAGTAAGATAGGTATGTCTATTAAGAGTATTCCTGAAGATGGGGTATTAACGGTAGATGGATGTGGAGGAGAAATACCCGTAAATGAAGCGCAATTGTTTGCAGGAAATGCAGGAACCGTTATGCGCTTTATGACTGCGACATTAACGCTGGGTGAAGGCCGATATGAGATTGATGGTGTGGAACGTATGAGAAATAGACCCATCCAGGAACTGCTTGACGGTTTAAACCAGCTTGGAGCAGATGTTGCCTCGAAGGAAAATACAGGTTGCCCGCCTGTTTTGATAAATGCAAGTGGACTAAAGGGTGGTATTATTAAGATGAAGGGTGATGTCAGCAGTCAATATATTAGTGCAATCCTTTTGGCAGCGCCTTATGCGATTAGCGATGTTCACATTGTAATTACTGATGACCTTGTGTCAAAGAATTACGTTGATATGACTATTGAAGTTATGAATAGGTTTGGAGTGAATGTAGAAAGAGATTCATATAAAGAATTTCACGTGAGTTCAGGCCAGTGCTATAAAGGTTGCGAGTATGTTGTGGAGTCCGATGCATCAAGTGCTTCATATTTTCTTGCAGCGGCTGCTATAACGGGTGGGAAGGTTAGGATTGATGGTTTAGGTGAAAATTCCTTACAAGGCGATGCCTCTTTTGTTGATGTCTTGAACAAGATGGGATGTACCATAAAGAAAACTAACAATTGGTTGGAGGTTGTAGGGGGGAGATTAAGAGGCGTAGATGTAGATATGAATGATACTCCAGATGTTGTTCAAACCCTGGCAGTTGTTGCAGTCTTTGCGGTGGGAAAGACACGTATAAGGAATGTTAGAAATCTTCGTTATAAAGAGACAGATCGTATTGCAGCAATTGTTAATGAGCTTAAGAAAACTGGCGTAAAAGTGAGGGAATACGAGGATGGCCTTGAAATTGAACCAGCATTTCCACATTCCGCAGAAATATCCACATACAATGATCACCGTATGGCCATGAGTTTTGCACTTATAGGCTTACGAACTAAAGGGATAAAGATAAAAAATCCGGAATGCGTTTATAAGACTTTTCCGGATTTCTTTGAAAGACTGGAGAAATTATACCACGGATATTATATGTGATTTAGTCTCGCGTTAGAACTATTTCTTTTCCGACTCGTTCACGTTAGGAGCTATTATCAGAAAATTCTACACTATTTTCATATTTACTCTCTTCTTGTCTATTGTTGCTGTTCGATCGGTACATGCATTGCTCCCCACGGATCTCGTAATTGTTTACAATCAAAATATGCCGGAGAGTAAAGACGTTGCCCAGTATTATTCCACAAAAAGGGATGTGCCTGTCTCGAATCTTGTAGGGGTTGATGTGCCTGAATCTGAAAATATCCTCAGACAGGATTATGAAACAAACATGATCCCTCCAATACGCAGTGTTGTTAGAAAACTAAAACTTTCAGGACACAACCCTGCCATTCTCCTTGTGTATGGAATCCCTCTTCGTGTAAAGGACACAAATAGATCAAAATTATACGAGCAATATGAGCATTTAGCAGACAACAAGGTAAGAGAATACAAGAGACTGGTTCAGCAGCAGGGGAGACAGCTTGAAAAGTTGATTAATAAAGGCCAGATAACGACACTAACATATGAAAAACAAAATATAGAATCTATATCAACAAAAGACATAATTACGAGTGTTAATAAAACTGTTCTGAAAGCATCTGAATATCTTAAGAAATATATTCCGGTGGCGGCAGAGAGGGAAACCTATTCTAAAATAGTCTCACTTCTGTTCAGGATGACGGGAATGGCTCCTATTGTTAATGATGTTATAAATCAGCTTTCTTCTATGGAAGATAAAGAGAGGCTTATATTTTTACGCTATAATAATTTATTAAAATTTAATGCGATCCTTAATAGTCAACTCGCAGAGATACAATTCAGAGGTTTTACTCCTGAAAAAACCCTCGAAGTGTCCACCATTATACGCATGGTTAACGGTGTTATTGGTGAATTGTTGTTTTGGGAAGTGCAGCAAAAAAAGAAGTTTGGAGAAATGACTTCAGCCTCAGTGGATAGTGAATTAACATTGGTTACTGCCAAAAACTATCAACTCTCAAGATGGTTATTAAATCCATTTCTGAAAGAGTGTGACAACCTGCCCGGAACCGAATTTATAAGGAGAAATACCATTATGGTAGGTCGTCTCGATGCTTCCTCACCTGATTTAGCCAAACGCATGGTTGATGATGCCATGGAAACAGAGAAAACCGGACTTACAGGAACCTTTTATATAGATGCTCGTGGTATGGCTGATGTTAACGCTGAAGATAGTTACGGACGTTATGATGAATATCTGCGTAGTCTGTATAATATTGTTAAGTCTAAGAGCTCTTTGCCGGTTGTACTGGATAACAATCCCGAACTATTTCCGGAAAAATCATGTCCCAAGGCAGCCTTGTATGCAGGCTGGTATTCACTTGCTAAATATGTGGATTCCTTTGAATGGGGAAAAGGGGCTGTAGGTTTCCATATTGCCAGTTCCGAGGCCAGTACACTGAAGGAACCAGATAGTAAGGTGTGGTGTAAGAGGATGATAGAAGAAGGAGTAGCGGCAACCCTTGGACCGGTTAATGAACCATACTTGTTGTCCTTTCCTTTACCGGATGTATTTTTCCCCCTGCTTATGACAGGTAAACTTACACTATTGGAGACTTATTTTAAAAGCGTTCCACATATTTCCTGGCGCTTAATCATTATAGGTGATCCATTGTACACACCATTTAAGAATAATCCTGCTATAGACCTTGATTCGCTGGAATGAAATGTAGATGATGATACTTGACCTGGACAACTTTCCTTTATGTCATTCTGAAGGAGGAACGACTGAAGTCATGCCTGAGGCAGTCGCCTGTCGCCTGAGGACGACCCTGTGGGCAAACTTCAAGATCCGCCCTGGCGGGATTCGCCTTGAGCGAAAATCTTTTTATGGAAACCATAATAATTTTAGGCACTTTTAACTTTAGATCACTTTAGTCACTGATTGGTTAATGTATTATGTCACGTATATCTGATACTATTCAAAAGACATGGTTTCCAAGGGTCTTTCCCTTTCTCCTCTTTATAGCTTTCATTGCCTTAGAGAGACTCATAGACTTTCTCTCCCATTACTATGCCCCCATGGTAACCGTTGCTGAGTATGATAGCTATATCTTCTATCCTGTAAAAACTGTGCTTGTTGCAATTGTCCTGTTGTCCTTATGGAATAGATACACTGAGATTGACATGAGGAGAGTTTTCTCTGGGAAGAACCTCTTGATAGGGTTTGTGGCAGGAGCTGTTGTTTTTGTTCTATGGATTAACATGGATAGGGAGTTTGCTACCATGTCAAAATCGGAAGGGCTTAATCCCTTTATTATTGATAATCCATTACTCCTGTATCTAATGATATCCTTCAGGCTCTTTGGAGCGACCGTGGTAGTTCCTGTATTTGAGGAGATATTCTGGAGGTCTTTCGTCATAAGGTACATCATCAGTCCCAGGTTTGAAGATGTGCCGGTAGGGAAGTTTACGTGGCCTTCATTTATGATTTCATCCATCCTCTTTGGTCTGGAGCATAACCTCTGGCTGGCTGGTATAATAGCAGGGGTTTTATACAGCATGGTTCTATACAGGACAAAGGACCTTGGGACCGTTATTTTTGCCCATGCAGTTACCAATCTGTTTCTAGGCATATATGTCCTCTCAACGGGAAGTTGGCAGTTCTGGTAAGAAAATTCATAATTGCTCAATATCAATTGGAACACTACTCCATTCCCTTTCCTTCGCAAGGGCAACAGCCCCGCTTATGCCTGCTAAAGCAGGACGGGGATTCCAAGTATCTGTGCTGGAATCCTCCCGAAAGGGAGGTTATACCTTAGCTCGTTCCCATGCTCTGCGTGGGAATGAAGGCAGTAGGGTGGGCAATGCCCACCATCACCTAAATGTTTAGTTCAATCTACAGAGCTTAGTCAGCCTTGCAAGATTGATCCTGCAAAAGACAAATACCCCTCCCTGCCCGACAAATGGCAGGCGGGTTTCCCCCCTGTGGAGTAATCTACGCTACTCAACAGGGGGGATTAAGGGGGATTGTAAATTAGAATATAAACAATCTTTGATGTATAGTTTTAAGTAGCCGCAACCTTTAGGTTGCGTTATTTAAAAGGATTTTTAATAAACCCACCAAATGATAATAAACGCAGGCTACCCGCCTGAATGACGTTGTGGGACAGGAAACCTTCGGCTAATAGAAATTGATAGAGAAAAGGGACTGTAGTAAAACCTTTCCAGAAAATATCTTTTTCTGTATTTTCAAGCGTCTCTCCTTTCTGTCTGACTTTGGCGGCCCTGTACCAAATCGGTTTTCAAGGGGCATATACAACTCTCACCATGTCTGTCATAGACAGTCTAACACCATCCACGACACTTGTGCTGGTTCAATCTTGCAAAGCTGAGCTTAGCTCTGTAGATTGAACCATAAGTTAAAACATTCCCTTTTATGTGTTAACTATTGTTGAATTGTGTAAAGAATTGTTTACACGCCTCTTACCATTTATAACATAAATACTTAAGTCAAAAATGAAGTGTTTTTGGGATATTATGTTGATTTTAATAAACATTCTTTAATTTAAACGCCCTCCCTTCCTTCAAAAAAAATTAAATTCTAACATATACATATTATATAACTTAAAGCATAATTTATTCTAGATTATCTGCTTCGGTATAAAAATTGTGTATATATAGGATTAGAAGTATATTCAATAACCGTAGTCTTAAAAAATCTATGCCTTATCTTTTTTTAATACGAAAACAGATTCCAGATCGGAGTCGGAAATGACAACTTGTATAGTTCTAAGTTGTTTCCTCAATTCAATTTATATGTCATTCCCGAGCGATGCCTACTTGGGAAGCCTGTCCGAACGGATTCATCTGGGCGGGCAGACAGGGAATCTGATCCTGACTTTCGTCAGTGCCTGTCCTGAACTTGATTCAGGGACATGTTTTCATCCTTCGTGGTGCCCTGAAAGGGCATGAAGGTTTAATCTAAAATTCGAAATAAATACTAAAAGTCAATCGTTGAACGGTTGCGTACCCGCCTGCCGGCCCGACATCGTTTTGGCGGGAATGACTAAGTCGGGCAGGGCTGGAAACGGCTATCGTTGATCGTAAAGAAGCAATATACGAATTAAGAATGAAGAATATCGAATAACGAACAATAACGAACAATGAATAAAAAATAACCAATAACTGTCTCTCTACTATATACTCTTTTAACAGGAAGGTTGTGATGTGTATGATTTTATGAGGAGATGTTGGGGTCATGACATTGTAATCTTTATTTTATTAACATTACGTCATTGCATTAAAACATTAAATGTCGAATGTCGAGATGTGACGAATCTTCAATCTCAAGATGGAAATTAATAAAAGATTTGAAATAAATAAATCACTAATCAAGGTGTGACCCCATTCTACCGGTTCGATGCAGGTCCACAACTACGGTGCCGGTCAGACACTGTTGGCCTACAACGATTGGGGAGGGAACCCTACACTGCCGCTTGACGATGTGGGAATCGGCAACAACACCACCGCTAACACCAGCGACTTCTTAGTGCATCCCGACTGGACGTTTCAACAAAACGCGGCCAGTTTCACCCTCAAGAGCCTGGAAGTTTGGGTGGAGCCTATCCCCGAACCCACAACCATTGCACTATTCGGTATCGGATTAGCTGGACTTGCAGGGGCAGCGGTAAGACGGAGGCATAAATTAAAAGCAAAACCATAAAATCCGAAATTCAAAATTGAGAAGTTGGATTGGGAGGAATGTATTTGAGGAGAAGGCTTTTCAGAAAACGGACGATAGACGACAGATGACAGACAACGGAAAACGGAGGTCAGAGGGGTGACCCTATTCTTTACCTTTACATTTCTAAAAACGTTTGAATGGAAGGAGGGAATTATGAGATTAAGAAGTGGTTTTAAGTTTTGTTAACTATTTTACTACTCTTACACAAACTCTAAAAAGCAAATTTTTATCATCTTATTCATGAAAGGAGACACATGATGAGAAATCCGAAGTTGAAAAATCCGATTGGACTCGGATTGGTGTTCTGCTTGGTTCTGGCGGTATCAGCCGTACTTGAAACATCTACCTACGCATTTCCAACATCTTTCACCGACGACTTCAATGACGGCGTTTTGAATACCACCAATTTGCAAGATGTGTCGGGTGCGTTCACGGAATCCGGCGGCGTGATTAGAAACACTACGAGTGGACCGGTCTTGCGGAGATACATCCGCACTGTCGATTCTGACTTCAACACGGCCAGTTTAGGTTTCGTGGCTGAAATCGACCTAAACGTGAGTGGCACTGATATATTGTATTTCGGTTTCGGTCCCGGCACTCCAGATGGCACTACATTCGATGAGCCTTTCGGGGCCTTTTTCAGAAGCCATACCAGCAATCTCGTCGGTGGAAGATTGGATTTTGCGACTAACACCGTCGCTAATGGTGTATTGGAGTCTAGTAGCGTCCTAGGGAGCCCCGGCGATGGTACCCACCGTGGTCAAATTACTTTTGACGGCATCGATACGCTGACATTCGCTTACGACCAAAACTTTAGCGGTTCGTTCTTCGCGGACTTTAGTACTAATGTCAGCTTATCGTCGCTAAGCCTTAATAGTACCAACAGTCGTTTGTATTTCGGTCACGGGTTAACCGGCAGCACGTCGTCGTTTGATAACCTTTCCGTCAATGTTGCCCCAATCCCCGAACCCGCAACCATTGCACTTCTGGGCATCGGTTTAGCTGGGCTCGCAGGGATAGGAGTAAGACGAAGGCTAAAATTAAAAAAGTCGAAATAGTAATAACATCAGACTATAATATTATTTCGATCACAGGGGGCATATTAATTGCCCCCTTTTTTTATAAGTAAATTTATTCCTTCCACATTTCACACCAGATATTATAAATTGGAGATACATCCCCCTTAATCCTTTATCCCTATTTGCTAATCATCAAATGTTATTTTATTTTACCCGAAATACCCATTGTTTTAATTTAATATTATAGTTTTTCATCATTATAATGATTCCGAAGATGCAAGTTCTACGGGCCTTGCCCGTGGGTGCCAGTCTTCCGCGGCAGCTCTGCTACGGAGATTGGAAATGTAAATTTACCTAAAGGTTCCCCCTCACCCTTCCCTCTCCCTCATTAGGGGAGAGAATTAAGGTGAGGGGTGTGTTAAAAATTGCCACGGGCTATGCCAGTGGGTATCTACTTGATACAAAATACTTAAGTCTCTGTGCTGTCAATCCTGTTATATTCCATGAATACAATTGAATTTTATGTACCTCCCTGCTACTCTTTATAAAAATTGCATCAAGGGCAGGTTCAGGCTTGTAGTCATACCGAAGGCAGATCCGCTAAGGCGTGACATGAACCAAAATGTTTAGTTCAATCTACAGAGCTTAGTCAGCCTTGCAAGATTGATCCTGCAAAAGACAAATCCCCCTCTTTCCCCCTTTAAAAAAGGGGGATTGCAAATTAGAATATAAACAATCTTTGATGTATAGTTTTAAGTAGCCGTAACCTTTAGGTTGCGTTATTTAAAAGGATTTTTAATAAACCCACCAAATGATAATAAACGCAGGCTACCCGCCTGAATGACTTTGTGGGACAGGAAACCTTCGGCTAATAGGAATTGATAAAGGAAAGGAACTGTAGTAAAACCTTTCCAGAACATATCTTTTTCTGTATTTTCAAGCGTCTCTCCTTCCTGTCTGACTATGACGGCCCTGTACCAAATCGGTTTTCAAGGGGCATATACAACTCTCACCATGTCTGTCATAGACAGTCTAACATCATCCACGACACTTGTGCTGGTTCAGGCTAGCCAGCCCGACGCGTCTTTCTGGCGGGCAGCCTGAACCGAAACGTTTCGGTTCAATCTACAGGAAGTAGGTCGGGTTTCTTACCCGACATTTATTAGTAACAGAAATCCCGATTAACGATCGGTATTGCCGTAATTCTTGCTTTTACAAAATTGCCATAAACATCGGCGGGCCAATGACTATTCATTATGACTTAATTGTCATTCCCGAGGAAACGGCCAACATGGTTAGCAAACAGGGAATCTATTTTCGTATCAAATTACATTCATTTATCTTTTTAAAAATGAAAGGAGTGCCTTTCTACTCTATAACTGAACCGTACGGTACTGGCATCTTTAAGTATTTAGAAAGCGAATAAATAATGTCGAATATAGAATGAACTAATTACGGCCCGCCATAAAACTTGGCGGGTAAAAATTACCAATTATAAATTAATAAAAAAATCTCATTTTTTTAGAAAGGAAGGAGGAAAGCAGAATATACAACTACTTCTATTTCTTTTTGCTTGGCAAGCATATTCTATATTCAAAGTCTGACCCCATGACCCCTAGTTCAAAAGACCAAGAGAAACAAGTGCATTCAAAATCATTTCTGTTGCCCTGAGATTAGTCCTAAGTGTTTTAGTAACAGTCTTACAACTTTTTCCCTCACCTTCAATCAACGTAAACAAATCCATCTCAACAGCCACAAAAAGAACTTGCGCCTTCCAATAGCTATAGCTTATTTCATTAAGATAATGTATATCTTTATTACTCATTCAAATGGTAAACTTCGTATCCAAGCTTGTATCATCACTTGCGACCCTATTTTCCCCATTCTTTTACTTCCAAGTAAATAAGTGGCGGTTCCTATATTCTCACCCTCTCACTTACTTTTCTGTTCTGGCGTTAAAGATAGAAACTCAAGTTTAATCCCATAAGATTTTTCTCCAAGCAAACAGTCTCTGAAGAAGATGAGATCTTCTTGAGCGGTATCAAATCTTTCATCTTCATCATGTAAGAGAGAGAGAGCTGTTATAGCATCCTCTATCAGGATATCCTCCACATGAAAACATTCCTCTGTTAACTTCTTTATTGCCCATGCGGAAGCTTCTCCTTTTGAAACTTTACCTTTAAGATAATCATTAATTTTCTCGACAACCTCTTTTTTCCTTACCTTACACATATTTTTCGCCCCCTATAATTGTATCACGAGACATCATTGAAAGGGAATTCTTCTTTATAATCCGAATCTCTACTTCCTGGCTCCTCGTGAGGACCATGTATAATATTTCCTCTTGAATCGTATACTAAGTGATAAACAATTTTTGTATTACCTTTTTTTTCCTTTACTTTAACCACTACACTGACATCTCTATTTTGTCGTAAACTTTTTTCAATCTCTATCTTCGTCCCATCACCCCTCTCAACTATCTTTTTAGGATACCTATGAATCGTGGGATTGCTCATTACTCATTAAGTTACGTATATACGATCATACATTGAGGATAAAGCTATAAGCTATGTTGAAGTGAATCACCGCATTAATCTACTATTTTCTATGGGAATTGTAAAGAGATAAAAGTCGGTTGATGGATACAGGAACGCCTTACGGAAATATTTGGCAGTTCATAATGCGGCAAATGTTATGCCTGTGTGTTGATTACGCTAGTTAAACGCTGATTGACAGTTGTATAATTTATCCATAGCCTATTATACTTAATTTATTTTGAAGATTGTTCCTCAGCCCCGGCATCCTTGAGCAACTGGACGATTTCTTTGTGACCCTCCTGTGCTGCAAACATAAGGGCTGTCAAGCCGTCATTACTTTTTGCATTCACGTCAGCACCTCCAGCAAGTATGGCTTTCACAGTCTCTGTGTGGCCGTACAACGATGCAAGCATAAGTGATGTCAAACCATCGTTACGTTTTGCATTTACATCAGCACCTTTGGACAGCAAGGCCTTTACAGTCTCGGTGTGGCCATTTCCTGCTGCATCCATCAAGCTTTCATTGATGTCGCCAGAAACGTGTGCACCTGTAGACATAAGCACAATTGTAACTATTAAACATTGATTCAAACAAAATTTAATTTTGAATGCCTCCTTTACTTTATTTATTTTTTAAGTTCAAATAAATCAATTACTGTAATTGCTCAATATCCTGTGGTTTTCCCCATCACCCTGACCCTCTCCCCTTTGGGGAGAGGATTGAGGTGAGGGGATTTAGGCTTTAGGGTTTTATTTCCCTGTCTCACCAAGCGCTTACACTCCTTGCAAGAACTTTGTCTCAAAGGAGTACAAGGTACTCTCGAAATGTTTAATTAACTTCTCATTTATCTGTTTAGAAAACGAATCGTTTTTACTATACACACATGAATCACGTTCTTCATTTTTAAAGTCTTTATCTGGGGATAAATCTTTTAACACCTCAAGACAAAAGGCGTTTACGTTTTCTGATAATTCAGCTACTCTCTCGTCTTTAAAATTATAACCATACTCATAATTAAGTTTAGAAACTTGTTTAGTAATATTTTTTCCCTTCTCATAATCAAGCATCCCTTTGAATATGGTCTGCCTGTGATGTAATAGATGGGCAGTAACGCTTGGCGTAGTTAACATTTCCATTTCTTTAAGAAATTCAAAATTTTTCCTCACATCTGCCAATGTTGAATCTGGCTCAAACATGATGAAACCATAATTGGGCTCTATGCCATGCCGTCTGAGTATATTTATGGCCTTTTTATTATCCTCAACCGTTGTAAATTTCCTGAATTTATCCAGAGAATTCTGACTTCCACTTTCAACACCCAGAAATACTTCTCTAGACCCGCCCTAACAAGTTTACTAATAGATACCTCCTCTACATCATTCACTCTACATTCAATTCCAAATGTTATATCTAAGCCTTTATCCATAATCAAACGAGCCAATTCACATGCACGCTCCTTTCCTTTTCCACCAGGACCGAAAAAATTTGCATCTGCAAAATAAAAAAATCTTTCTCCATAAATTTTAGAGATATGGCAAATCTCATCAATTATGTTTTCTGGACTCCTCCCTCTCCAATAAGATTCATCTCCATAAAATCGATCAAGATAACAAAAGGTACATTTGCCATAGCATCCCCTACTAGCGAGAATATAAGTAGCGATCCCCTTTTTCTTTGATAGATTAAAGTCGTTACGATAAGGAAAAGGAAGTTCATCAAGATTTGAAACGGGTTTCCTCGGCTTATTCTTTATTACATCAGGCTTAAGGGTAGCTCCTTCTATCTCACTATTGATAGCACCGTGTTTATCTAATGTTAATCCCCCTGAATAATTCCCCCTTAATCCTCCCTCCCCCCCTTTAACAATCCCCCTTTGTCCCCCTTTAATAAAGGGGGAGCTAGGGGGATTAAGGGGGAATTTTACAAAGGGAGAAATAGGGGGATTAGTCTTACTATTGAAGGAATTGAAAGCAAGACCTTCGATTGAATATAGAATAGAATTGCTTTTACAATTTATGATCGCTTCTGCAAGTTCCAGAAACGTAGTCTCCGGTTCACCTATAGTAACAGAATCAACAAAAGGATAGTTTGCCAATATCTCTTCAAAAGCAAATGTCGGAAAGTGACCATAAAGATTTATATGAGCATCAACCCCATTCTTACGGAGATTCAGGAGCATCTCAAACACATCTTCTGTGTTCTCCCATAAATAAACGATATGAACACCTAATAAACTAAAGTTTTCCTTTTTAAGCTCTTGTATAGTCTTATAGAAAGACCATTCGTGAAGATTTGCATCAATAATCTCCACATCATGTTGTCTTAATTTTAGTGTTGAAGCAATGTAACCTGTCATTAAACATGAAGATAGTGGTGTATTAACCACATCTTCAAACCTTTTATGGTTTTTTGGTCTTGGGTGTTCTAATAAGACAATGGACATGTTTCTACACTTCTATAAATAAAAGATGGCATTAATTCTACCATGTCATTCTGAGGGAGGAACGACCGAAGAATCTCTTTCTGGCACCCTGAGTAACTTCTCGAATAATCAATTGGCTTGCAAATAGGAAATTATTTACGAAGTTTATTCCTTCGCCCTGTGGAGTAGTTTTGATCTGTTTTACTCCACAGGGCTCAAGGACAAGCTCTGAGCCGGAAGTATGAGATTCTTCGCTTTTCTCCGTTTCGCTCAGAATGACAAAGAGCTAAGGGTTCAGCCCACCAAACAATCAGTCGGGTAAAAATGACAGAAGTCGAAAGGCTTTTCCTCCACAAAGATTGGCGGGTAAGAATGAAAAATAAATAGATTAAACTCAACACAGAATATATTTTCTATACTACATTCTCGCTTTACACGGCATAGACTTAATTAGACACACCAGCATAGCTGTTAATTTACCTTGTCAATTCTTCACAATGCTGCCAATACACTCCTCTTCCTGCTTTCTTTTAAATCATCTTCGTAGTATTCTCTCACACCTTTTAATGAACATACACTTCCACACATCGTACATGTATCATCTTCTAAAGGTGCTCTGCTACTTCTTATCTGCTGTGCCCTATCTGAAGTAATTGCTGTTTCATACTGCGTCTTCCAATCAAGGTCTCTCCTTGCAATACCCATCTTTAAATCCTGATTTTTCACTTTACCATTGAGTTTTACCATATCCCCAACGTGAACTGCAATTCTGGCAGCCATAACACCCTCCCTTACATCATCAGGTGTGGGGAGCGCAAGGTGTTCTGGAGGTGTAACGTAGCAAATAAAGTCAGCACCATATCTTGACGACAATGCCGCGCCAATAGCAGATGAAATATGGTCGTACCCAGGGGCTACATCAGTAGTAATTGGACCAAGCATATAAAATGGAGCATTATTACTCAACCTCTTTTGTATAATAACGTTTGCCTCTATCTCATCTATAGGTATATGTCCAGGACCTTCAACAATTATCTGAACACCCTTCTTCTGTGCATATTCGGCAATCTCTGAGTTAATAATCAACTCCTGAATTTGTGCCCTGTCAGTACTATCATGTATTGCACCAGCCCTCAAACCATTCCCAAGGCTTAAAATCACATCATACTTTTTCATTATATCTATAAGTCTATCAATCTGATCATATAAAGGATTTTCTTTTTTATTATGATTCATCCATGCTGTTAAGAATGAACCTCCCCTGCTCACTAGGCCACCAAACCTATATCCTTGTTTTTTTAAACGTTCTAAAGTAATCAAATTAATTCCACAATGAATTGCCATGAAACCAATCCCTTCTTCTGCCTGCTTTTCTATAATCTCAAACAAAAAATCAGCATCCATATGTACTACCGAACCCTTCTTCTGAATGGTTTCCATTGCAGCCTGGTATAGAGGAACAGTCCCAACCGTTAAACTAATTGCTTCAAGAACCCTTTTCCTGACCTTATCTAAATCACCACCCGTAGAAAGTTCCATCAGTGTATCAGCGCCATATTTCTCTGCAATCTGAGCCTTTTCAACTTCCATATCAATGTTGATAATATCGGGAGAAGTTCCTATACTTGCATTTACCTTCGTCCTGAGGCCTTTTCCGATACCAACGACCCTGGCTTTTCTTTTAGGATTACCATATATTACAATTTGACCTTTAGCAATACCTTCACGTATAAATTCATGACTTACATCATCATATTTTGCAGCCTCTTTCATTTCCTGTGTAATTACTCCCTCTCTTGCTTTCTCAAGTTGGGTCTTCATTATTTTTTCCCCTTTCCAATTTTTATAACAAATGACGAAATTCTAGGACAATAAGCAATAATTGTCAAAGTGTTTTTGATTTGTCTTTAAGCTTCTTCCACCACTCATTTGGATCAGAGTGTACTATTATTGATAGCAATCTTTTTGATGATTCGCTCCTTAATCTGTCTTTAGCCCTTTCAAGCCAATCTACAGCAGCTTCATACCCCTGAACCTGATACTCCCTTGCCTGTATTGCACATTCCAGAATATCCGCATCTCTGGCAACAATGCTCTCCATGCTTTCCTGATCTGATAACTCTTTTAATGTGCTTTTTATTTCTTCCCTCTCTGGTTCTTTTAAAGATTCTAGCTGTTCATGTGATGCTTTAGATTCGGCTTCTTCAAAGTTTATATAACTTTGAGATATTTTATGTAAGTCATTTATCCGAGATTCATGCAGGTCATGAAAAAGGCACATCATGATTACTTTGAATGTATCAAGATTTTCTAATTTTGCTAGAAAATATCCCAAAATTGCACAGCGAAATGAATGCTCAGCCACACTCTCTGGAATTGAATTTCCAAGTAACCACCATCCACTTCTACTTACCTTTTTTAAATAACCCACTTCAAAGAGAAAACGTGCTAATTCTTGCATTAAATCTACCTCCTAAAAAAGTTGTACTGTATCAAGACAAATTTAAGTTTTTAGCTCTTTGGAAAATTCTCTTGCCTTTCTTTCTCTGAACTGTTTATCATTATCACGAGCCAGAAGCTTCTTGGCTGGTTTAAAGTAACCATTCATATTTTTGAGAAAAAGGTTGTTATTATTCATGTTGTTTATGAATTCCAAGCTATAATCAGGACAAACCATTTTTAACAAGCAATCTAAAGCCAGTAAAAACTCATAGTTTAATCTTATTCTTATTTCTTAATAAATCAATTGATATTAAAAGAAAACTCATTTGCGATAGCCTCCCATCATCTGATATATTTAACATAAAATGTTCGAAGTTCGCGAGAATGAGGATCTTAAAACAAAACATAATTTGACAAAATGGAGTATTTGACAAAAGGTAATCCTCAACAAGGCTTATGGGGTGCAACTTTAGGATTTTTTATTGGGTTTGCTGCAGTTTCCCTTTTTGGCCCTACTGCAATCAAGTTTAAGGAAGCTATGGAATTGAGTCCTTTGATGATTGCATTGTTGGTAGCTATGCCTTCTTTATCTGGTTCACTTTTACGAATCCCCTTTTCTGCCTGGGTTGATATAGAGGGAGGAAAAAAACCATTCATTATTCTCCTTATTCTTTCAATAATAGGAATGATGGGCCTCTCTCTAATCATAAATATTTATTATCCTCATAACCTTACGCCTAGCTTTTACCCTATTCTTTTGTTGCTGGGTTTATTGAGTGGATGTGGTATTGCAACATTTTCTGTTGGTATTAGTCAGGTTTCGTATTGGTTTGATCAAGCTCATGAGGGAAAAGAGCTTGGGATCTACGCAGGGCTTGGAAATCTTGCTCCTGGAATATTTTCCTTTTTGTTGCCTGTGACTCTTGCCTCATTAGGCTTAGGCGGTTCCTATCTTCTATGGCTTCTTTTTCTTTCTGTCGGCACTATTATTTATTTCTTTATGGGTAAAGATGCTTGGTATTTTCAGCTTTTAAAACAAGGATATCCTGCTAAAAAAGCTAAACAAATTGCAATAAAAAAAGGACAGACTCTTTTTCCAGCAAGTAATTTAAAATCAATTGTTACAGATTTAAAATTATCCGGGATGATTTGGAAGACTTGGGTTCTTGTAACTATTTACTTTACAACTTTTGGAGGCTTTATAGCCCTTACAGCCTGGCTCCCAACTTATTGGAGTTCTTTTTATAAAGTCACAATAATTACTGCCGGTCTATTAACAGCTTTGTATTCAATCCTTGCCTCACTATTGCGTGTGGTTGGAGGAATTATATCTGATAAATTAGGAGGAATGAATACGACTTTTTTATCTCTTACCATAATGATTGTCGGTGCTGTCATAATGATTTTTTCTAGAAATATTAATATTTCAGTTTTTGCAGAGGTACTTTTGGCAATAGGCATGGGATTTGGCAATGCATCTGTATTTAAGCTTGTTCCTCAAGAAATACCTAAAGCAATTGGCGGAGCTGCTGGATGGGTTGGAGGCCTAGGAGCATTTGGCGGTTTTATTATTCCTACTTCGATGGCTGTATTTGTTAAAGCCTTTGGTGAAATTGGATATGCTCTAGGCTTCATTGTATTTATTATACTAAGCATTCTATCCCTAATTTTAACAAGCATCTTGAAACACTTTAAATCAGTTAAGAGAGCATCAGGAATTAAATAATAACAAAAAGTATGAAAAGCTTTTATCTACATAAAAGGACTTTTTAGATTTCTAATTAGGCATTCGAATTCTTATCTTTCTAGTAGCATCTTTTACGGCTTCTATCACCGCAGTTGTGGTAACTGTTGCCGCCGTTATTGCGTGAATTCCATTAGGATTTTCTTGTTCGACAATTCTGAGCTGGTTTAGATTTTTTTTCCGGAACTGGTCACAAAACCATGGAGTCCGGCTTGTTTCTATAACTTCTTTACTACCAAAAAATACAGTAAAGAGGGTTTTATTGCTTTTAATTTCTACTATCTTGTCTCCAAGGCCTGGCGTCTCTTCATGATATACTAAGCGAATCCCTAATATTTTATTCATATTCGAGGCCAGACCTGTCATTACTTTCATCTTGCTATTATATCCCTGAGCCATACCCAATGCAGCATATCCTATCAATGATCCGTATTTATCCACTCCCTTGTAGATTTTATTTTCTACAGCCGTTACATGTGGCGTTATTTCTACCAGTTTCTCCACTCCTGGTAAAACGGCTATTATGGCCTCCATGCGTCTAACTTCCTCTTTCTGCTGTATTCTATCTTTTGTAATAAAATGGGCTATCCCTATACCAATAGACATCACTATCGCTATGATACTCAATGTCAGAGTATATCTAAAGGTATTATTCATAATAAATATCAGAAATCCTAGATCACCACGAATTATGAAAACATGTCCTGACGAAAGCCAGAATCGGATTCCCTGTTTGCTTGCCATGCAGGCAATAAATACCACGGGAATGACAGATAAGTGAAGTTTTGGGAATAACATAAAATTCAACAATCTGTCATTCTCGACTCCGACAAAGCTGAGCTTAGCTCACGTCGGGAATCTATTTTCGTGCTAAATGCCATAAATATTTCCTAAGACCGGCGAACGCTTGCCCGACCTACAGGCGGGGAGTAAGCTAATTTAAGTTACATTATCTTCCTGTTCGAGGACCCTAGAAGATTCGGTTGGGTACATCGGTCTATTAAGGGTGTAGCTGTGTTCATTAAGAGTATGGAGTAACACACCCCTTCAGGGTACCCACCATAAAATCTTATCAGTACTGTAAGCAACCCGCAACCTATGCCGAAAATGGTAAGACCCTTATGAGTGAGAGGAGTGGTTACCATATCCGTAGCCATAAAGAAGGCTCCTAACATGAGACCTCCAGACAGAATGTGGTATAAAGGATCATTAGCCCATGTAGCTTTTATGCCTGGTGGCAGCGCCCAGGAGAGAATGAACACCGTTCCTATAAATCCAGATGGCACGCGCCAATTTACATATCCCTTGTATATCAAATAAAGCCCGCCTAATATGATAGTAATGGCGGACACTTCACCAATGCACCCAGGGATATTTCCAAAAAACAGGTCTAAATAGCCATATACTTTTCGGCTTATTTCCTTAGCAAGAGGTGTGGCTCTGGTAACAGCATCTACGATCTGTTCTCCCATAAGGTTGGCGCTTTTGGCATCTTGTAAAAAATCTGTTTGTTTAAAGTTTAACCAGCCTGAATTCATAGATG
Organism: Candidatus Scalindua rubra; assembly: GCA_001723765.1. Taxonomy (GTDB): domain Bacteria; phylum Planctomycetota; class Brocadiia; order Brocadiales; family Scalinduaceae; genus Scalindua_B; species Scalindua_B rubra. The sequence continues at coordinate 715 of MAYW01000062.1, read as the reverse complement.
TGGGATAGGCAATTTGCAGGAATGCCCTGGCGGCAAGTGCGGGGTTCCAGATATTATTGCCGAGACCCCCAAAAACATGCTTTACCACCATTATCCCGAATGCTGCGCCTATGATAGGAATGTATATTGGTACACCTGGCGGCAGCGTGTATGCGAGCAACAATCCGGTTATGACGGCACTGCCATCATTAATAGTAATAGATCTTCCTCTGAGTTTCTGACAGACAGCTTCCATAATAACAGTTGTGGCAATGCACAAAAAAATGATCCAGAGACAACGATATCCAAACATAAAAATACCTACAATTCCTGCTGGAGCAAGCGCACCCACTACTGTCCACATTACTTTCGGTACACTTTCGGCATTTCTTATGTGTGGAGAGGTACTAACAATCAGCTTATTTTCTTCTGTGGTTTTCATCCTAACCTATATGGTTAAATTCCAATCCCCCTTAGTCCCCCTTTACTAAAGGGGGAAAGAGGGGGATTTGTCAATTTTCATGCAAGATTCAGGTAATAACTTTGCGAGCTTTGCGGCTTTGCGGTGAATAATTACTGATTTTTTTGCCTTGCCTGAATTCGTTTCTTTTGTCTGTCCAGATCAAATTTAGCTGTCTTTACTAAATGAACTACAGGTCTTTTGGATGTGCATATAAAGGTGCAGCAGCCGCATTCCTTGCACTCCATAAGATTGCAATCTTCCATTGCCTGCTGA
>MAYW01000061.1 GCA_001723765.1 Candidatus Scalindua rubra | reverse complement strand
GTGTTTCGACAATTCTTTTCCAAAGAATATTGATGTGGTTGAACACAAAGAGAGTAATGATGATAGTAAATCTGAGACAGAAAGTGATGGTTGATAAATTGTGAACTAATTCAATAGTATAGAAATTTCAATGTTGTCCTATGTCATTCCCATGAAACCTGTCCTCGACTGATCGGGGAATGGGAATCTAGTTGTCCTTGTAATGATAATTCTAGATTCCCGCTCAACTGATTGCGGGAATGACAGAGAAAGGTTAAGTTGTTTGGTTTTGTCGTGATAGCGACCTAATTTAATGTATAGGAATTTCAAAGTTACCACAAAATTTTCGGCGGTTATGGAAACCCGCCCTACAAATACATTATATTTTTACATGTAGGTCGGGTTTCTTACCCGACACCATAATGGATACGTAAAAAGTTGCCGTAGGCTAATTTTTGAGGAAATACTAGTGCAAACAACCGTTGTTAAAAAAAAATCATCAAAAACTAAGAATAATATGGTGAATAAATCAAAACGGGATAAGTTTATAATAGACTACCTCCCACTTGTGAAATATGTGGTAGGAAAGTTTATGATTTATCTTCCCTCACACATTGACCATGAAGATTTGTTCGAGTCAGGAATCTTAGGGCTGATAGAAGCCGTTGAGAGGTTCAACGAGAAAAAACGTGTGAAATTTAAAACATATGCCTATCACAGGATCAGAGGTTCTATTCTGGATTATCTTCGATTACAAGATTGGGCGCCTCGTTCAGTTAGAGAAAAAGACAATCTAGTTAAAGAAATATATAATTCGCTCGAACAAAAACTTAGTCGGACTCCTCAACCTGAAGAAATTGCTGAAGCAATGGGTATTAGTTGTAAAGAAGTCGACAAAATGCTAGCAGAAATTAATATATGCTCATTACTATATCTTGAAGACATTAACTTTAGAAATAGTGATGATTCAAGAGTAAAGACTAGTGAGATGCTTAAAGATTATAAATCTAGTGAACCATCAGATGTATTGGAATTAGAGGAAGAGCAGGAAGTGTTGGAACGTGCTATCGCTGAACTTCAACCTAAAGAAAGGTTGGTTGTTTCTTTATATTATTACGAAGACATGCTTTTAAAAGAGATAGCTGAAGTTATGAATTTGTCAGAATCGCGAGTATCACAAATACATCATAGGGCATTGATGTCAATCAGGGCAAAGGCAAATAAACAAAATAAATTAGCAACTGAAAGGAGCTAATTTATCATGAGTGATGGTATTCAGCCTATACGTTTTGTTCCACAAATAAATAAAGTTAACCCGAAAGGAAAAAGTGGTGATAAAAAGGGTGATAAAGGAGGAGAGCAACAATTTTCAGATTACTTATCGGATAAGGACAAGGGTATAGAGAGTAAGAGTCATAAAGAGAGGAAAGACGAGCCGGAAAGTGGGGAGTACCGTAAGAAAGAAGACGAAAACACCTTGCGGACAAAAGAAGACCATGATTTGGATGATACTTGTGGAACAGTTATAGATACGGAAGTATAAAATGGGTGATTATGTGTCCATAACCAAAGATACTTTAGTAGAGAAGACAAAGATAGGATGTGATTTGTATTTAAAGAGCTATATTAACGGCGCTCCCAAATATGTCTTATTTTGTCGTGGAAATGAGCAATTTGAGAGTGAGAGGAGAGAAGAATTACTGGAAAAAAACGTACAAAGACTCTTTATTCTTTCAAAAGATTATAAAGAATATTTCAAATATCAGGAGAAGAACCTGCCGCAAATTATTTCAAACAGTAATTTAAGTACTCAAGAAAAATCCCATGCAGTTTATCATGTTGCAAAAAATATAACCAAGGACATCCTGAAAGATGCAAGGACTGGTGTTAATGTAAAAAGGGTTGAGAACTGGGTTAAATACACAGTCAGCTACATTCTCAACGACAAAAATGCATTCGCCGGCTTGTTAAATGTAACTTCTTATGATTACTATACATATACGCACTCAGTAAATTTGTCGGTATTTGGGTTGCTTTTTGGTAAACATCTTTTTCTTACCCCGGACGACCTGAATGCTTTTGGAACAGGTATGTTATTGCATGATATCGGTAAGATTGAGATTCCATTAGAAATTATTAACAAACCTGGAAAGTTGACAAAAGATGAGTTTGAAACAATAAAGAAACATCCTGAAACAGGGGTGGCTTTTTTAAAGGCAAAGAATATAAAAGAAAAATCTCTAATACCAGTCATTCAACACCATGAGAACTATGATGGTACCGGCTATCCTTATGAAATTGGTGGAAATGAAATTGATATATTTGGAAAGCTTTCTCGAATAATTGATGTATATGATGCAATAACTACAAAGAGAAGTTATGCGAATGCAATGAGACCATTTGCTGCCTTAAAGGTAATGAAGGAGAAAATGATAAGCTGTTTCGATGTAGAATTATTTCAAGAATTTATATGCTTTCTAGGACCTACAGACCCACGCAAGCATACGAGAAGTGGTGACTTAGTACCTTTAGTCTCTTAATAAAATTTTTTTGACCCCCACTGCTAGCTTGCGCTAGCAAGCTGTGGGGGCAAAATATTTTTTGTGATATCCATAAATCTTCGTTCATTGTCGATAGTAGATAGTAGAGGGTAGAAAGTAGAACGATTGAGAAAAATCTTTTATTTCTCTCTACTTGTTACTTCTCTACCTTTTTAGTTCCGACTTGTTCGGGTTAGGATTTATAGGGAGGCCTTAAATTAGCTAAATGAGCAACATTGTTCAGCGAAGCCGAAACCAAAAGAACGTTATGCAATGGTAGAGAGAAAAGAGTAGAAAGTAGAGAGAAATTAATATTCTTTTAATTTTTCTCGCTACTCTCTACTAACTACTTTTATAAAGTCACTTAAAAATCTTTCTAAAACTTGTCCTCATGTAGACATGTCCTCATGTAAATGGGGATGGGGAAAAGAAGTTTTTACAGGGTAATACTATGATGTCTAGTTACTTACCAGTTACATTAAGTAGTATACAGGCGGATACAATAATCGGTTGCGATATTTACTTGCTTGTTCATGACAATGGTAAAGGTCATTATGTATTGTACTGTAAAGGTGATACCGTCTTTGAGAACGGAAAGAGAGAAATGCTTGTGAGAAAAAATATCGATAGACTTTTTATTGGCGAGAATGACAGAAAAAAATACTCTAAGTATGTAGAATTGAATTTGCAAAATATCTTGTATAATAAAAATATCCGGCCTAATGAAAGATCGCAAATCATTTATAGCACAGCCACAAATCTGATTCAAGATGTATTTGAATATCCAGTGTTGAGAAATATTGAGAGGTCTAAGGCATTCGCTTACAATATGATTGATTATATCATTAGGGATGAAAAGGCTGCTTACAGCCTGCTAAAGATAACGTCACATGATTATTATATATATACGCATTCAGTAAACGTTGCAGCTATAGGGTCTTTGTTTGCAAGAAACATTGGTTTAAATGAGAAAGATTTGAAGTCCTTTTGTACAGGTATGCTCCTTCATGACCTTGGTAAGACCAGAATTAGTCCTGATATTATTAATAAGAAGGGAAAGTTAACGAAAGATGAATATGAAGAGGTAAAAGTTCATCCTGCAATGGGTGTAAAGATTTTGAAGGAGGCAGGAAATGGTTTAAAGGATGAATATGTGATAATATTACAACACCATGAGAATTGTGACGGCAGCGGCTATCCATACGGTCTTAAAAAAGAAGAAATACATGCTGGCGCCAAGATTGTGCGGATGATCGATACATATGATGCCTTGTCTACAAAGAGGTCATATTCAAATGCTCTAATGCCATACGATTCTTTGAAAAAAATAAAGAATGAAATGCGCAATATTGTTGATTTGAATATGTTTAAAAGATTCATAAGGTTTCTGGGTGGTTATGGTTGGTAGTTTGTATTTTGAAATTTCCATTTTAACCCTTTGTGTAACAAGAAGTTGTAGGGGCTCAAAATCTTGAGCCCGTACTTAAAAAAGTCCGCCCATAGGGCGTTAAGTTGAAGTAGTGCCGCCTCCTAGGAGTAATGGAAATGGGTGATAAACAGATTAATGTGTGCCGATAATGATGTAAGTGAGGGATTGAGGGATTAAAGGATTGAGGAATTCATGTCTGCCTCTGCCCGACGGCAGGCAGGGACGGCATGTGGGTTGAAACCTTCGCCTTCTCTCATTCTGAATCCTTCGCTCTTTGTCATTCTGAGCGAAACGGAGAGAAGCGAAGAATCTTTATTTTGTGCACAGAGAATATACTAATACTTAAAATGCAGCGCTCAGAGCTTGTCCTTGAACCCTGTGGAGTAAACAGACCAAAACTACTCCACAGGGCGAAGGAATAAACTCCGTGAAGAATCTATCGTTAGTAAGTCAATGATGTTTCGTATTTCGTGCTTCGGATTTTGGATTTTCCAACTTGTCTGGGTTGGGGTACTAAAATGAAAACAGAAGTGATAAGGATTTTACTAATTGAAGATAGTCATAATACCGCCCGGCTTGTACGTGAAGATCTGAAAGAAATACATGGTGACAAATTCAAGCTGGAGTGCGAAGGACGACTTTCAAAAGGACTGGAACGTATTGGAAATGGAAAATTTGATGTAATTCTGTTGGACCTCTCATTGCCCGCATTGGTGGAGACGAGTTTGTGATAGTTTCAATGGGGGAACGTAAGGATAGTGAAAATATTGAATCTCGTTTGAAAGAGAACATAAGGATACACAATGCCAGGGGAATCAGAAATTACAAGATTTCAATGAGTGTGGGTATAGCATACTATGATCCTGAGAATCCCGTTTCCTTTGACGAATTGTTGGTACGTGCCGATGAATTGATGTACGATCAAAAGCTGGTTGTCAAATATTGATTGATATCATAGAGCGGCCTTTGGCCGTAGGCAAGCCAAGAGTTGGCAGAATGCAGTAGGCAGTCCACCCGGCAACGCCGTTCGGACGGGTAGGCAAGAAGCTCACTACGGCGAAATCTGCCTGGGGCACGACAAGATGGTAGAGAGAGGAAAGTTTTAACAACATGTGGAAAAAAAAGGTGGAATTATTTAACAAGCATATTCCTAATAAAATTCTCTTTATGTGTAATTGTATTTTTAAGCAAGTTATAAGTTGTTTAGGGTAAATGCCTTATGTACTATTTGAAGAATAAAAAAATTATTGTGTTTTTGGGCACTTGAATTGCTAAACATGTACAATGAAGTTAAAATGAAAAAATTAAAGAAAAAAAAACATGTTAATGCGAAAAAACATAAAGCATGTACCAAAACGCTATGATACAAAAATGACATTAATGGATTTAATTACATTATTTACAGAGGAAGCTTATAAAATATGTAAAAATAAACAAATGGCGAACTTGATTGCACTAAAATCTCTACAGGAATTTATAAAAAAAAACGCAAAAGGCATAAAAATAGTCTTATAGAAGGGAGTGATAACAATGTTGACATCCAAACATAATGATTTATCTGAAATAGAGAAAAACAAAAACAACTTGGATTCAGAAGAGATTGAAATCAAAAGTTCATACTTTAATAAAAAGAAGAGTGTTGAAGGAATAGGCATAGCATTAAGTTCTGTATTTAGGCTTGAGAAACTTTTTATGTTAATAGTTGGCATAGCGACAAATATGTTGGGAGCTAAGAAGGCATCTCTGATGATCTTAGATGGGAACATCATGCGTTTAAGGCATTCAAATCATCTTTCAGAAGATATAATGAAGAGATGCAAGGTAAAAGTAGGAGTAGGAATATCTGGATGGGTAGCCTTGAAAAGACTGCCTCTCCTAATCAGAGATATAGAAAATGATAAAAGGTTTATGAAGAGAAATAACAAGAGGTATTCGAGTAAATCTTTTATATCTATGCCACTAATTGTTAATAGAAAAGTCATTGGTGTAATAAACGTTAGTGATAAAAACAATAATGAATTGTTCGATGAAAATGATGTCGGTTTACTTAGGGTAATCTCAAGATATTCAGCCATCGCAATTAGAAATGCCATCCTGGTTGAAAAAACTAAGAAGCTTACGATTGTTGAACAACTTGATGGTATTTACAATGATGAGTCTAACAAGTTTCTACCAGTTACTCTACAAAGTCTCAAGATGGGTCCTTTTCATAAAAGTGAATTATATTTAGAAAATGGCATTAACGGCAAAAAAGTTTATGTTTTGTACTGGAATGGTGGTGGTCGATTATTTGTTAACGAGAAAAGGGAAGAGTTTATTAGGAAGAACATTAATAGGCTTTTTGTCCCAAAAAATGGTAAAAAACAATATTTACGCTTTATGGAAACAAATCTCGAAAGAATTGTTGCGGATGACAATACCGGTCAAAATGAAAAACATCGTTTAATCAATGATGTTGCTACTAGTATCATTAGTGATTTAAATGCTGTACCTGATGATACATGCAACATAGAAAGGTCTAAACAATGGGTAAATGTAGTAATGAACCTCATTTATAAGAGTAGTAATAAGGGTCAAAGTAGTATTATAGATTTAGTTAAGGCCAGGAGAAGTGATGAATATTTTAATGGACACTCCATAAATGTCACAATGATCAGCCTGGTTTTTGCTAATCATTTGGGTTTGAATACAGATGCATTAAATAAGTTTGGTTTGGGTTTATTTCTTAAGGATATTGGTATGCGAAGGGTTGATCCTTTAGTAGTCAGCAAACCTAGTAAATTGAGCAAAGAAGAATTTGCAATGATAAAAAAAGCACCCTGAGATAGGATTTCAAATGTTACAGGAAACAGGAAATATTTCAAATGAGTCTTGTCTACCAGCCTTGCTCCATCATGAAAACTACAATGGTAGTGGTTATCCTTATGGTTTGAAAGGGGATGGTATTAATTACTATGGTAGAATATCACGTATTGTTGACGTATATGATGCCCTTACGTCCAGGAGGCCATATGCAAACGTGTTTAGTTCTGATGAGGCATGTACGGTGATGAAAGAGAAGATGAATGGAGTCTTTGATTCAGAAATATTGGATAATTTTGTAGATTATCTGAAGTCAGTTCAGGTTGCAAATGAAACAAGTCTTTTAAATCGCTAGTTGTAAATATTTGGTAAAACCCTTTTGAGATTCAAGACATGAAGAATGGTATTACATTAAAAATACTCGGCGATTATGGTCCCTTTTCAAAGGTAGGTAAAAGTATTGGCTATCAGGTAAATGTTGGTCAATCAAGTTATATGGTTGATTGTGGCGCGCCCCTATTTCAACAGGTTGGTGGTAATGGACTCAAAGAAATAAATGGTGTAATAATTACTCATTGCCACGATGACCATAAAAGGTGGTTTACAGACCTTGCCCTCTTTCATATGTATGCACCTGATATCTCCCACAAACTTACTCTTCTTACTACAGAGGCAATCAATGAAGAACTTAGATTCTCCTCAGGTTCTGCTCTTAATAATAGCCTCTCTATATGCAGGAAGAAAGTAGTGGATATTGCTTATGAGGACTACGTCAATTTTCAAATGATAGGACCATATGCTAGATACAAGATAGTATCAAAGGATGAAGGTGGAGGAAAAACAGGTCTTTATATTACTGATAGGGATGGTAATATTGTTGCGCCTGACAAGGCAAAGATTGTTATAAGTAGAAAAACAGGAAGGCCAAGGATGCTTTTTAAAGATCCTGATTATAGAGAGTGGGTTGAGCCTGAAAGCTTTTATCCTTTTTCCTCAGATGTGTTTTATGAGAAAAGCAAGAATAATTATATTAACAACGAGGAAGGATATACCATTGAAGCAATAAAAGCGCCTGTTTGGCATGGTATTCTAGGTATAGGAATAAGGATAAGGTCTGATGAAGAGGCTTTAGTATTCAGCTCTGATACAGTTAATGATAAAGTATTATGGAAACAGCTTTATATGGAAAAGAAAAAGCAAAACTTTAATGATATCTTGGAGGAGGAGTTTGAGTCTGCTTCTGTAATCTACGGTGACATTAATGATTATATAGAGCGAGTGTGGGGTGAGGAAAGATATAGAGAGGCGGTAAATGCGTTTAATGATGCAGTTGTCATACACGATATATCCGTAAGAAACAGCGTTGTTCATACAGACTATGAGGGGTTGGACAATACTTTTCTGAAAAAAGATAAAACTATATTAACTCACAGTCCTGATGAAATGACTTCTGAATGGGTATTATCGGAAGCGGATAAGACGTTCATAATCAAAGGGAAGGCAATTTTTGAGAAAGTGGGTAATAAACTTTTTCCAATGAATGCGGATATATATCATAAGAAGGCAAGCCGATATTATGTTGGATACAAAAATGAGAAAGGGAAATACACGGTCTACGAAAAAGATGGACTTTTAAGACTTTCTAATGATTATAATTTTAATGGCACACCTCTTTGTAATATTGATTTGTATGAAGATATATCAGGTAAATATTATAAAAAATTGGATGGTGAAGATGCTATTTACCTGGAGAGGGTAAAAGGAAGAGTAGAACTAATCAAGTTTACGGAAGATGGGAGTAGGGGGCAGATATTAAACGGTCATAAAAGAGAAATCCTAACCAGCAATAGAAAATCCACACAGATTTCTTCAGACAAGACATAACGTTAAATAGTAAAAAGGGACACATCCCTTTTTTTATTAATCTAATTAGTTTCTGTTGCGGAAACACTGTATTGTCACCCTGAACTCGTTTCAGGGTCTCTTAACATCTTGATATATAGATTCTGAAATCGAAGATCCTGAATCCAGTTCAGGACCTGGTTCAGCCCGCCCTAAAAGACTGGCGGGTAAAAATGACATTTTTGGGGCGTTTAAGCTTTCCGCAACAGAAACTAATTACCAAGAAATCCGCTTCATAAAAGGGATGTGTCCCTTTTTACTTCAACAGAAACTAATTACCAAGAAATCCGCTTCATAAAAGGGATGTGTCCCTTTTTACTTCTTTTTACTTTTTACAATTGTTGTATTGTCATGGCTTTTTGTTCTTGTGCTTTTGCTTGTTTTCCTAGCATTATTATAAATGCCTTAACTAAACTCTGGTCAAAGTCTTCTTGTGCATTGGTAAGTAATTGCAACGTCTCAAACGGACTATAGGCTTTTTTATAAGGTCGGTCGGTTGTTAAGGCATCATAAAAATCTACAATTGCTGCAACCCTCCCAAAAAGGTGAATTTGGTCTCCCTTTTTTTTGTATGGATAACCATTTCCTGATATCCTTTCATGGTGCTGAAGTATTGGAAAAAGAGATCTTTGTGGTATTGAGCCATTTTTGGCGCTTAATATTCCTTTGGCTGCAAGAACGTGATTTTGCATACTCTTGAACTCTTCAGGAGTTAATCTGCCCGGTTTATTTATGATACGCGGGTCTATTGTGCACTTACCGATATCATGTAATAAAGCGCCTAGTCCCATTTCGTTAAGGACCGGGCGTTCTAGTTTGAGTATAATTTCCCCGATTCCAATGCTGAGGGTACATACATTCAATGAATGCATATACGTGTAATAATCATGTGACGTGATTTTTAGTAGATTGCAAAAGTTATCTTTATTATCCAGTATTGTATTAGCTAATGTTTCAACAAGGTCCCGTGATTTTTCTATATTTTCTCCATTTCTTGGATCTTCAAGAACCTCCTTGATAATTAACTTGGAATTTTCACGAATGACACTGCATTGTAATTCTGGTGAGACGTAATTCTGTTTGAAATATTCCTTGGTAGTATCCTGAAGATATTTCCTGTATAGGGAGATATCTGTGTTGCTGATTACAATGGGAAATGATGTTTCTTGAATATCTGCTGGGACGATGTTTGATTTGCCATTTTGATTTTCAGGGCCAAAATAGAGTTCAACATCTATAAGGGTTTTCTTATAAACGCTGAAACTGACTGTAGAATCTGGAATGAGAGTTGCTTTTTCAATAGGATAATAGTTAAAATGTGAATTATAGTATTTTTTTACATTTTCAGGTTGGTCAAAAACTGGAGGGGAAAAGCCTTTTTTCGTCAAACTGGTGATTGTGTTCTGTCGAACGTTGTGGTAATATTTTTCAAACTCTACTACTTCATCTTCTGAAATGAGCAAAGATTGTATTTTATGTTCGACGAGTTTAGATAGTGTTTCTGCTGTAAAAGGATGGTCTTTCTTACGAAACAAGATAGTTTGATCTTTCGATTTAATAAAGATATCGAAGTTAAGTATCGTATTGACTATCAAATCTTCTGTCGAAATAGTAACGTATTTATTATTATTCATAGAACTTAGTTCCTTAGCCTGCCTGTGCGTGTACGCCTGGGCGCGTGACCTACCTCGATCTCCTCATCTTTCTAATATCATTCAATAATTCGCTCTTTCTTTCTATTTCCTCTCTTAAGAAATCTTCTTCTGCTTCAAGGGATTTTGACAGAAAAGTTACATCTTCTTCTTTAGTGAGACTTTTGGATACAGTATCCTTGAAGTTAAAGGATAGAGCGACAAGGATGCAGACTATCATAATAAAGAGATATAGTTGGATTTCTTTCCTGTTTGTCATATACCATACAAACCAGGGATTTCTTTTTATACGCCTTCTCTCTCCTATTCTCCTATTAGTCCCTTCAAAATGAGATTCTGCCATCCTTCTATCAAGTTTTCTTCTGTCTGTTTTCATATAAAAGTCTCCCACATGTATCTTGATATATAGGAATTTCAAAATCATTTTTTTGTGCGCAAGCACATATCCAAAATGGCGTGAATCAACGACATGGATGTCGTTGTAGCATTTTGAAAGAGTTGCGCAGGATGCGCTTAACTCGTAGAAGTTAATTAATCCCTCCGGCCATTTGGAATTTCTTAACAAGATACCCCCGCCTCTTCTGAAAGTACCTGGCTTGAATCAGTATCTTTTCTTCAGCCTCTTGATGAGTCATATCCAGGGTTTGTCTGTAAAAAGATGCTGCCCTGGCAAAATAAAGGGGTTTCAGGGCTTCCACTACCTCCTCCTTGTTCTCTGATATCTCGTATGCAAAAATAAAGTCATAGAGTATCTTTGCCCACAATTCTGAGCTGATATTCCATCTCCTTGCAAAATACATCTTCTTGATTGCTTGGTAGTGGGGTGATGAAATAATAGATGAGAGCAATCTGTCCTTCTTAGAGAACCCCTCAACACTTTCTTTTTTGATGCTCTTGTAGTCAACGGAAAGGCTCTGCGGGTCTTCGTAATTAAATTGACCACGAACCGGACAATGTTTATTACCAATTCCATTCATCCAGGTATTTTTAAAATTAGAAATATTGGTAAAAAGGGTGGAAATGACCTGGGTAAACATCGGTCCCAACTTTGTCGCACTTGGTTTGTGAACCTTCGATCCCAATACAACTTGACAGAGCTTGAACCCATTTAAGAGGGCTGAAGTGGTCATAAATATGTCTATGCCATACTGCCTGGTATTCTTTTCCCATGCCATTCCAATCCAGTATCTTGCCATCTTTGGCGAAAAAGCAAAATCCCCACCTATGGGTTGCCTGATATTTGCCTTGAAGATTGAATATATCAAGGGATAAGTTATGTGGTTGGTTATTGTACCATCATATTCGTTTCTGGAATATAAAGGAGTTACATAGTCATGTCCCTCAAGGACAGGAGTAGCGAGGGTTTTTACCCATTCGGGCGTAATACTCTTCAGGTCTGCATCCACAACGATAACGGCCTTTGCCCTGAGGCGTTCAACCTCTACAAAGAGATTCCTCATGTTGTTACCTTTACCTACAATTCCCTCTTCTGTACTAACATACCTTTTGAGTATTTTACCTGTTTCAGCTCGTAGGAAGGCGTCTCTTGTTCCATCTGTAGAATTGTTGTCAACATTGATAATTGCAGCCGAAAGAGTGGGAAAGTACCTGTTCAATCCCAATGCCAATTGATGGGCAACAAAAGCAATATTATCCGCTTCGTTGTAAGATGGTATGCCGACGATAATATCTATCTCTTTGCATTTCTTAATCATATAAACCTCCCTTGTATCTATAATATATTATCGTCTTTATGTGCCAGAACTTAAGTCAAAATCTCCTATCTATAAAACTTGGTTGACGAGTTTCTTGCATTCTCATTAATTTTATTGATCTTCTTTTTTTATTAAGATTGATAATTTTAGTTTTTATACCATCTATTGAGGAAGATAACGATTTTATGCTGTCCTTGTCGTAATGCTTTAATTTAGTAATTATGGATTGTAATTGCTTTAGTAGTGAATTGAATCGCTTATCTAATTTAAGATTTTTTTTGATTCAACATAATTTCTTCTTGCAACTTTATATTGAGCGTCTCTAAACGTTTGATGTTTTTAATATAACTTTCTTTTTCTGTTATTAATAAAGTTAGTTCTTTTATATTGCTAGATTTTATTGCTTCTTCTTGCTTTTTTGTTAGCTTTAATATCTTTTCGTAATACTCCTTCTTTCGGTTTAAATAAGAAATTATTTCCTCAATTTTCATTTCCGTTCTTTTTTCTTTATTGCACAGACAAATTATATTTTGCGAAGCAAACCTTCATGCCACTATTGTGGCACCACGAAGGATGAAAATCTTAGATTCCCGTTGGAATTTATCCTCACGAAAGTGGGGACGAGAATGACCGGCGAATGAGGTTGTAGGAATAACATAAAACGTAATCTGTCATTCCGGACATGATGCTTCGACAGGCTCAGCATGGTGAGTTCATCGAACCATCGGGAATCTATTTTCGTGTTAAAACCAGAATAAATTAGCGACATGAGCTAAGCTCAGCTTTGCCGAAGGGAGCTAATTTATCCAGATAGATCAATATTGGTCGTGGTATTATTAGTATTATTTATTTCTGTGTTTGGATTGTTCTTTATGTTTACCCATGAATCTCTTAATTCTGATAAAATTCTTTTTGCATTATCTAATGCCTTTGTATTCAGGTTTGCATTAGCATCTGTTATCTCACGTATTACGAAGTTGTATAATCGCGCTAATGAAACTGCAATTTCACCTCCTTTATCCTTGTCTAATGATGTTAACAGTTCAAAAATGATATCGGTTGCCTTCTTCAGAGAATTGTTTTTTTCCTCATACTGCTTCTCTAAAATATCATTTTTGGCCTTATCGAGTAAGAAAATTGCTCTATCATATAGCATTAAAATCAGGCTTGTTTGGTCGGCTGTTTCGACCTGTAACTTTTTATAAGAATCAGTCTTTTGCGTTTCCATTTTCACCTCGTTTTAGAAATCTCAAAATATTTTTCGTATAAGCCTCTTGATAAATTTATCATTTCTATTTCGTATGAATATTCATTAATTAATCTATCCATTTCTGTTTTGTTAGTCCTTTTTGCATTTTCAATTTCTTTTGGGGTAGCGTACAAGCAGTACCAATTAACAAAATTTCGTTTCTCAAATTCTTTTTCTGTCATAATTATATTATCCTCTCTTTATATTTATATATTTATGATAATTTGCAATTTATGTGCCAAATAACCACTAGTTCTGCATTGTCTTAAGTGTTAGTACGTCAAGTACTTAAGAGGCAACAACTGGAGATTTATGATAAAATAAAGAATTTAATGGTTAGTTTTTTCGCATAGTGGTTATTTTTTTCCACTTTTGGAATTTCAGGTTTTATATTGCAAAGTCGTTCAACAGAGTTGGACCCAACCTGGCCGAGCCAGAACCAAAAGGGATGAATTTCTTATATGTTCTGGCTCGGCCAGGTTGTTACTTTAAAAAAACTTGTCGATCTAATTTAGATCAGGTGTAGGGTGGATTAAGGCCCTTAGTCCGAATCCACCGAAAATACTGGATTCCCGCTCAACATACTGCGGGAATGACAAATTCCTTCAATTAACTAATTAAATTAGACAACGAACCAAGTTGCTGTGACAAGAAGGCGCTTACTGATTGAAGTTTTGAAAGATTTAATTCTAGTTGGACGAATTGATTGTTTAATCGTAATGCTTCTCTTGCCAGACGATCTTCCATTGCATCTATAGTTTCTTGCATATCTTTAACTGTGTCTTGAAGACCATCTATTCTGATGGTAAGTATTCCATCAAATTGATCGATAATGGTATCGAGGTCATTATACATCAACTCAGCAACTCCCATTGTCAGTTTTACATTGCCCTTTGAGCCTGTAGTTGTAGAAGTGACCTCTATCGCGAGGTCTTCAACACTCGTTGTAGATGAAGAATCAGGTGGAGGATTGCCAGTTAAGAGTTGTCCAACACCTGTAGCAGCCTCACCATTTATAGTACCGGCCACATCGACACCTGATTGAGACCCGTTTACTATTCCGGTGTTTTGTGACGCAAAGGTGCCAAAGCTTAGACCGCCGGCATTTGCATCAAAAGTAAAAGCAATGCCTAACTGACTTACTCCAACTGTGTCATCAGTGACAACTATCTGGCCGCTGGCGTTAACGGTTAAACTCCCGCCGGTAAGGCCGAAGTCGGTTTCTATCTGCGTAAGCATATTTTGTACAGTATTAGTTGTTTTGTCTGAAATTGTGTAACTACCTGATTTTGCAGTGCCTCCATTATCCTTGCCCGAATAGCTTATGACTGCGCCGTTGGTTATATTATTAGCATCACCTCCTGTGTCAATATCACCGAACACAGTTGTTGCAACAATTGCGCCTCCGCCTGCTACGGTAGTCTTTGTGTTCGCCTTGCTCCCTATTATTACCTCATTACCAGCCGCAGGGTTGGAGCCAACTACCTGAGAAATTGTAAAACCCTGAGCGCTTCCATAGCTGTCATGTGTGATTACGAGTTGGTTACTCCCGTTTTTGGATGCCGTAATCTCCATTTTATGTCTACCGGTAACACCATCAGTGTTAGTTGTCAAAACCGTTCCAAAGTCCAGACCGCGCCCTGAAGGTTCTGTTATGGTAATTGCGAGATTGCTGTCTCCGACTGAACCATCAGTTAATACTATTTTTCCGGAACTGTTGATTGTAGCCGATACTTCTTTACTATATGCATTTTCTATTGCAGAAAGGAAGTCTTGAACTTTATCTGTGGAAACGTCACTAATTGTATATGAATCGCTTATGCTTACTCCTGAACGTGTTGTGCCACTAAATGAAATAACGTCACCATTTACCAATGATGTTCCATCAATTGCAGAAAATATTGTACTGCTGGTTATTGCACTGGCACTTGCGGTATTTGCCACGCTTCCCACAAGGGTTTGCGTACGTTCTGTATCAAGTTCTGAATTAATTGCATTTACAATATTGTCTATAGAACTGCCATTTTGCCCGGCATCTCCGTCAAGACTTATTGTTGCAACCCTGCTGGTAACAGTGTCCGTAATCCTTATTGTTTCAGTATTTCCCGCTCCTATTCCACTGCTGAGATTACTTTCTCCTGTCTCAGATGCCTTAGTTGCAACCGTATTAATGGTTACTGCATAGTTTCCAGCTACTGTATCCTTTGTATGACTCAAGTATGTAATTTCACTATTTGTAGTGGTACCTTCAGCAATAAACATCCTCTTAACGGCATTAAAGTCAGAATTAATTTCTGATAGGAAAGTGATGTCTTTTAAGGACAACTTACCAAATTTATCGGAGGTTATCCCGATCAAAGAAAGGGCATTAGAATTAGCCGGAAGCAGAGAAATAGTACCCGTTATTGTTGATTGAATAATGCTTTTAATTGTTGATAAGGTGCTTTCACCTGAAAGAACACCGGAACTCTCTGTGTCTTCATTAAACGTAAATTCCTGGTTTATAAATTCAATTATGCTGTTGTATGCAACTGTAAAATCATTTACGCTGGACTTTATACTGTCTGTATCTCTGGATACAGTCAGGTTTACTGTGGTGCCGGATTCTACCCTTGCCAGATCTAAGGTAACCCCGCTTATAACGTCATCAATTGAATTGCCGCTTCGTGAGACAGCAACTCCATCGATCTTTACCTGTGCATCCTGCCCGGCTGTTGTTTGCATATTGTAACCCTGGGTGGTTGCATTGACAGTGCCAAAATCAAGCGTGCCACCACCTTGATTATTTGTTGTTAATACGACACTAAGTTGACTATCTCCTGCAATGTTGTCGGTTATTACGATCTGTCCAGAAGCGTTTATTGTTGCACTACTCGCACCAAGTCCAAAAGTTGTTTCTATCTGTGTTAGCAAGGCATCCATTGTATTTGTGGTTTTATCGGTTATTGTATATGTTCCGGAGGCAGCAGTTCCATCATGTTTTGTTCCAGATAGGGTGATCGTATCATTATTGGCAACATTGTTTAAGCCTCCACCTGTATCTATGTCATCAAATGTTGTAGCACTGGTAATCGCGCCTCCGCCTCCGCTTATTTTATTGTTCGCTGTCGAAGCAGTGTGTACTTCTGCAACGGAGCTTTGCTGACCTTCAAGGATGCCTAAGGTTTCAAGTATGTTATTGCTGTCCGTAAAGGATGTGGTGCCGCTGATATCGATCTGGAAGGTTGTCACGCCATCAGTGGTTGTGCTCACAACGGATGCAGTTACACCTGCAACCGCATTGATATTGCTTGCAATAGTAGTTAGAGATTCGGTAGAAAGGTTTATAGCAACGCCTGTCCCTGCAATGGTTACCGTGCCACTTTGAGCGCTTGTTAAATTAAGGAGGCTACCAACAGCAGTACTACTACTGGAGAATTCATCAGATTTTGCGCCATCACTTGTAGCGTTTTTAATGGATGTACTGCTATTAGTAAGGCCTAATGACTGTAATATGTTACCAGATGATGCATCAAGTATGCTGAATTTATCTTTACCGGTATTGTCGCTTGTGAGGATCAGGCGATTGTCGGTACTCGAGACAGATAATATGGTGGCAGTTACTCCAGTTGCATTAGTACCGGAATTTGCATTATTAATCTTCGTTGTAATATCAGCCAGCGTGTCTGTTGAAGAGACATTTATTGCCTTACCATTTATGACAAACTCTCCTGAAAGGCTCAATGCCGTTGATTTACTGCTATAACTCTGTGATGATAATTGTCTTGCCTGTGCTAATTGTGATGTTGGTGTGTACTCGATCGTGTGGGTACCAGGACTTGCATCCGTTGTTGTTGAGACTGTAAGAAGGTCATCAGCCTTAAAATTGGTTGAGTCGGTTGTTGTTGTCGTTTTAAAGACATTAAAGGTGTCGCTGTCTTTAAGGGTCTTTGACTTTGATTGGAAGTCAGATAACTGTGTGTTAAGGGATTGATAAGCCGTTATCTTACCACTTTTTTCAGTCTGATTGGTAACAACAACGTCGATACGCCTTCTGCTTACGGCAATAAGCTGATCTATTAGATCTGCAGTATCAAGGCCTGAAACCAAACCGCTAATAGCACTAGTACCTGGCATTTAACTCCCCTGAATTACATATTTCGGATTTAGGAACAAATTCAAATACAAAAAGGATGAAATTCTGGTATTATCCCTTTTGGTAATGATAATGAATCATAAAAACGCTTTGTCTTCTTTATCTTCTCGATTTCATATGAATATTCATTAATTAACCTATCTATGGCTGCTTTGTTAGTTCTTTCTGCCTTTTTAATCTCTTCTGGAGTAGCATACCAGCAATACCAATTAAGAAAATTTCGTTTTTCTAAATTTCTTTCCATCATTATGTTATCCTTTCTTTGATAGTTGCATAAAATTGCAATATTTGTACCAAATATTTCATTAAATTTGCATTGTATTAAGCTTCGACATAGTAATAACTTACGATATAAAGGTTGAAGCGTATTCTAGTACATTTAGAAATTTAATGGGTAATTTTTACAGACCGTGGTATGTTTTTCCTCCCTTTCAATTCAGATATTAAAAAGGGGAGAGTGGTATATGCCCACTCTCCCCTTTTGTTCAAACATCCAAGATCGTTCCCCGCTGAAGCGTGGGAACGAGTTTTTTAAACCATCAGTCTTAATAAATACTTACAGCAATACTTAACCGAGCAGACTTAATACTGACTGTGGAGCCAGGTTAGCCTGAGCAAGCATTGAAGTACCAGCTTGTAATAGTATCTGGTTTTTCGTGAAAGCTACTGTTTCAAAGGCTATATCAGCATCACGAATGACTGACTCAGCAGCGCTTAAGTTCTCAATAGTGCTGGCAAGGTTTGCGCTTGCAAATCCAAACTGGTTTTGTGTTCTACCAATGACGGCACGAGCGTCTGCCAATGTATCAATAGCCGTATCGATAGTTGTCAAAGCAGTCTGAGCGCCAGACAATGTGCTTGCGTCTACGGCTGCAGTTAATCCGTCCCTGGTCAAGTCGCTTAATGTGAAGGAAATTCTGTTAGCGGCATTATTCTCAAAACCGACCTGGAATGAGGACGTTGTAGACGCGCTGGTTGTCATTGTGCTGGCTGCAGAAATTGTATTTTCGGTATCGTCATTGAAAGCGCTGTTTACGGTAACCTTGATGCCTAAAGATGAGAAATTTAAGGTATCAGTACCCAACCCTGTAATAGTGCCGGCAGTTAAAGTTTGTGTAGTGGTGCCATCAGTAATTGTCATTACACCAGTAGCTAAACTAGTATCAACAGTAACTCCAAATGCTGTGCCAACTGAAGCGCCAGATACGTCAACGGCTGCTATACCAAAACCTGATACCAGGCTACCAAAGGTACTTACTCCAAGTGAACCAAAACTACCATTGATCAAGGTATTACCTGAGAATTTTGTTGAGTTAGCAATTCGGGTTATTTCATCCTCAAGGTTATTTACCTCATTACTAATGTTAGTACGGTCAGTAGAACTAGTGTTAGTAGATGCAGCCTGCGTTGCAAGTTCCTTCATCCTCTGCAGGATGTTTGTTATCTGATCAGCAGCGCCCTCTGCAACCTGTAATAATGCATTTGCATCAGATGCGTTTCTTGAACTCTGTTGCAAACTCTTTATCTGTGCTCTAAATCTCATAGAAACAGCAAGACCGGCAGCATCATCAGATGCCTTGTTAATTCTAAAACCTGACGACAGTCTTTCCAACGATTTTGAAAGACCTGCATCGGCTATTTGAAGATTTCTGTGCGCGTTAAAAGCCGCGATATTATTTTGTATTCTTAACCCCATTTTTTAAATCCTCCTTGATTTTTGTGTACGGCGTTATTTAAACGCCGATTACAACAACCAATTTTTGACATCCCGCTGATTTGGCTTCCCTGCCAGAATCAGCAAAATAAAATAAAAAAAATAAAAAATATAACCTTAATCAAAAATTACTTTATAACCGCTTATAGTTCATCACCTCCTTTTTAAGAAAAGACTTCTAATTGGTTATATGGGTAAAATTTACCACTGTGTTTATTATCGGCCGGTAGGCAAAAGACTTTAGGGGAAAATTCAGGGATATAGATAAGAACTTTGGAAAAGATTTCACTCGCTTTCAATATTGAAGAGATGTATAAGGATGTTATGGGAAAATACGAGTTTAAATTACACGGTTGGATAGGCATCTTCTTAATCTCATTTGCGGAACTTGCAGTTGTCTTACAACACAATTTTTACATAGCATACCGCATAAGTATATGGACGACTCCGTTATGTTGGTGGGGTTACATTTTTTTGATCGATGCCATAATTTTCAAACTAAAGGGAAACTCGCTTATCTGCAATAGAAGAAAAACATTTTTGTCACAACTCCCACTTTCTATATTAATTTGGCTACTCTTCGAGCTCTATAACCTGCACCTTGCTAACTGGAAATATATTGGCTTACCAACTAATCCAGTAGAACTTTATTTAGGGACAGGATTGTCATTCGCAACAATAATGCCTGGAATTTTTCTAACGTCAGAACTCCTGGATACACTTCATATCTTTGATAGATTTTGTATAGCAAAACTCAAGGTAACAAACAGGATAATTTATGGAGGGATTGTATTTGGCTTTCTCTTTATAATGGCGCCATTATTATTACCTAAACATTATGCTATTTATCTATTTGGTCTTGTATGGACGGGATTTGTAATGCTAATAGAACCAATTGTGTACTCAAGCAATGGTGATTCTCTATTAAGAGATTTAGAAAATGGAATTTTAAAGAGAATCCTCTCTCTTTTTACGGCTGGATTTATTTGTGGAATTTTATGGGAATTCTGGAACTTTTGGGCGCCCTCAAAATGGGTTTACACTGCGCCTTTCATGCAAGATTTGAAGATATTTGAAATGCCTGTTGTAGGTTTCCTCGGTTTTGGCCCTTTTGCATGGGAATATTTCGTAATGTATAATTTTGCCAGGCTATTTTTGAGACAAGATTTAGAAAAACAATAATAAAATAAAAGTGTTTTCCAAGATCGTTCCCACCCTATGGAATAATACAGTAGTTCTATTCCACAGGGGAGCGTGGGAACGAGTTTACTGATTTTACGCCGTACTTCGTTAATAAGTCTGCAATGCAATTGAATCATTATTCCACCATTTCAGTTTTGGAGTGCATCGACCGTGTCGATGCTTATATTAAAAAAACGCAGTGACATGGTCACTGCACTCCATAATAAATTCGCCCAGGGGGTTAAGTTCAATTTTGATATAGGACTAGTTTCGGGAGGGACTCCCAAAACACAGAACCGATGATTTCAGATAAGATTTCACAATGGCAAAGTGGATGTCTTTGAGATTCTTGATCGCTTTGAGTTCTATTACGATAGTCCCTTCCACAAAGTCCTATTTTAACGCTGGCTGGTTCAGGCTTGCAAAGCTGAGCTTAGCTCTGTAGCCTGAACCGTAATGTTTGGTTCAATCTACAAGATTGAACCAGCAAACTGTAGCGGAATGGCTTTAGCCCCCGGCCAAGAACAAGCTTGTCTTGGGCAGGCTTCCATTTATACACTTAGACATGGTAATGGAAACCTGAAGGTTTCCGCTACGTCTTAATTCAATGACATTGGTCAATTAGTGTGGCGATTTCAAAAGACGTATTAGCAAGAAGTTCTTTTTGCTGTTTTATCAGGCTTGTTCCGATATTGATGTAGAGTTTGCTTAAATCCGATACACTATTGATTGTTATATTTCTGGGAAGATTTAGATATCTCAACAATTCGTCACAACTCATTACACAGGATTCCAGATCGTTCAGAGATATATAAATCTTGCTCAAGGTAAGATAGGCCTCTAACAAATATTTGTCGAGCTTTATTGTATTTAAAAAGCATTTCTCTGCCTTTATATAATTTGGTTCATTCAAATATAGAGTTCCCAACCTTACAAGCACTTCAGGGTTTTCTGGTTTTATTGTTAATATATCGTTGTAAATATCCTTTGCCTGGGCAATATTTCCGATTCTTTCATATGCAATAGCTACGTTAAATAATGCGCCAATATGTCTTGGGTCTTTTTCAGTAACTAATTTGAATGATTTGATTGCCTTATCAAACTGACTATCCTTCAAGAGAAGGAGTCCCAGGTTGTATTGTGCTGGTATTTCATCAGGGTGATCATCTAATATTTTTTTGAAGTAGGTTAATGCCTTATCTGATGCGCCGGATTTCTCGTACGTGTCTGCAAGATAGTATTGAATCTCTTTGTTTTTGGGGTCATTTTTAAACCCGTCTATTAGGAATCTTTCTGCCATCTTGAGATTATTCTGCCCCATGAAGTATTTCCCAATTACGAGATAAGGTTCCCATTTCTCATCTGTACTATTTACTGCATCTTCTAATGCCAGTGATCCCTCTTGTTCCTTTCCTTGTTCATAATAGATAATGGCCATCCGTGAATAAGCCAGTCTGGCATGTTGAAGTGTATTGTATGGTATGGTAAGGGCGGTACTTGGATCTGATTCAATAGGTTTTAACAATCTTAGGTACTTTTTTGTAACCTCAATACACTTATCAGATCTTTTTTGTAGGAAAAATATGGATGACAGTATACAGTACGCATCCACGTAATCAGGGTAAAAATCTATTGCCTTCAGAGCATATTTTTCAGCATTGGTAAGGTCTTTCTTACGAAAAAAGGCAACGCTTGCAGTGTAATACGTTAACAGCCTTCTCTGTGCATTGCTGTTTCGCAATTCGTATAATCTAATTGCCTCGATAGCTTCATGTATACATTCATCATGCTTTTTTCTATCCAGATATGAAATAGCCAAATAATGGTGAGGCACCGGGTTTTCAGGATCATTTTTGATTTGTTCTTTCAAAAGGGTTGATGTCCGTGTAAATTTCCTTTCCATTTGTTCTTCATCCTGATTATATCCATGGTGATATAACCTAATATTCTCGTTCTTTGTTGGACCTGAGTATTTAAGATTATTATGAACTATTCCTTCAAAGTGAAATCCAAGATGATTCCTGAAAATCCTTTCTGAATTAGTAACAGATGTGTTTTTTCCATTACTATATTTACTAAATACTGGAATAAGAATTGCATTTACCCTGTGGGCCGTTTCACACCCTACCCTGTGGGTAGTTTCACACCCTACAGGGTCTTTGATAACGTCTCTTAGTTTATGTGCGTCTTCTTTGTCTATTTCCTCATCGGCATCAAGTATCAGAATCCAATCGCATGTTGCATACTTCAGTGAGTAGTTTCTAGCCTTGCTAAAGCTGTTTTCCCATTGATGATGGTAGATCTTTGCGCCATATCTCTTGGCAACCTCTACCGTTTTGTCGGTTGATCCCGTATCTACAATAATTATTTCGTCAACATAGTCCTTGACACTTTCCAGACATGTGGGAAGAAGCTTTTCTTCATCTTTTACTATCATGCAGAGTGAAAGAGTAGGATTTTGGCCTGCCCTGGTGCGATCCGCCCTGCGGTCTGGGCCAGGGATTGCGGACGTCAAGTCCCGTTGGGACAACGTCCCTTTACGGGATTGGGTGGCATGGACCCCGCACTTTTTACCTTGAATTTGAAAGTGCGGGGTTTGTCCGTGCCTCTGGATAGGATTTTGACGTCCACGTCCACCCTTGAGCGGGATTTCGGTTTTTGGATTGTTAATATATTGTTTCTTACAATTCATTCTTCGTTATTCGAGTTTGATATTCATTATTTTAATGTTTAGGAATTTCAATGTTTGTTAGATTCCCAATCAAGTTGGAAATGACAGGCCCCGGAATTGTCATTCCCGCGGGAATCTAACTTGAGCAATTACGAATTTATCCTTTAGTACCTTAATAAAATTGTTTTGACCAATTTTGGCGAAGCTGAGCTTAGCTCTGCAAAAAATTACAATTTAGGGATATAGGAATTCCCGTCTGCTGTCGGGCAGGCAGAAATTAGATAATCCCTTAATCCCTCAATTCCTCAATATTATAATTCCGACTTGTTCGGGTTCGGGTTTTATCTTTTTATGTTAGAAACTAGAAGAAATATAATCCCCCCCCTGGTCCGTTCGTCCGGCCCTGTACCATACTGGTTCAGGGCAGGCGGGTTTCCCCCTTTCAAATCCCCCTCTTTCCCCCTTTTCTAAATCCCCCCTTTAACAAAGGGGGGGAGGGGGGATGTAAGGGGATTTCTTCTTTTGTGTCAATTGTCTAAGTATTTACGGCATCCATCGTTTGAATTCGTTTCAAATCTTCACATATCTTAAAAGCTGTTTCAGCAGCTTGAACGTCATGTTTTTCTCCAAGTTTTTCACCTATTATATTAAAG
>MAYW01000060.1 GCA_001723765.1 Candidatus Scalindua rubra | reverse complement strand
AAATGAAGCATTACTTGCCAAGTTAGGGGGAAGGACTGGATGCTGTAACTTGTTATAGTATTATAAGTTGCAGAATTAGCCACGGCTAATTCGTAAACTCACGCTAGTAATGAGAAGGTTATAGAAGCCTATCTTGGCAGGAGGCGCGCAAGTGATTCTTGAGGTAAGAAATTTAACAGTATATTACGATAGTGTACTTGCTCTGGATGATATTTCTCTCAATGTAAATGAAGGAGAAATTGTGACAATGATAGGGCCAAACGGTGCCGGCAAGTCAACGGCTCTAAAAGCAATTTGTGGTTTGCTAAAACCTCAATCAGGTGAGGTCTTATTTCAAGGAGAGAATGGAAATGGCAGACAGCCATATAAACTTGTTGAAAAAGGACTTTGTCTTGTACCAGAAGGGAGACGACTCTTTACTTCAATGACAGTCTTAGAAAATCTGGAAATGGGTGCATATACTAAAAATGATAAAAAGGTTTTCAAAGAAGATATTGATAAGGTATACAACCTATTTCCCGTTATTAAAGAAAGGCAAAAACAAAAAGCCGGAACGTTGAGCAGTGGTGAACAGCAGATGCTCGCCATTGGCAGGTCACTGTTGTTAAAACCAAAATTGTTATTATTAGATGAACCATCACGGGGACTGTCTCCGAATTATGTAAATACTGTATTTGAAAAGATAAAGGAGATTAACATAAATAGAACTACCATTCTGATTGTGGAGCAGAATGCAAGAATGGCATTAGAACATGCAGATCGAGGATATGTATTTGAAATAGGAAAAATTGCCTTTGAAGACAAAGCCAAAAACCTTCTTGAAAATGATGAAGTCAAAAAGTCATTTTTAGGTGGATGAACTGATGGGATAGAAATAAATTTGCAAATCCCTCTTCCCCGGACAAAAAGCGCCGAGGACTTAAATCCCTCTTTAAAAAAGGGGGACTAAGGGGAATTAATTTATTTAGTAACAAAGCTTTGGAATTTCCATTTTAACTGCTTATAAAGCGATAAGATACACCATTGTCATTCTGAGCCCTTCGCTTCCTGTCATTCTGAGCGAAACGGAAAGAAGCGAAGAATCTTTATTTTGTGCACAGAGAATATATACTAATACTAAAAATGCAGCGCTCAGGATAGACTCCGTGAAGAATCTCTTGTTAGTAAGCCAATGATGTTTCGTGGGGTTAGTGAGATTTTCAGCAAATAGATTCTTCAGTCGTTCCTCCTTCTGAATGACGTGTTGGCGACCGGAGGCTGCCCGAAGGGCAATAAGTTCGCTATTCTTTATATGTTGTGGTATTTCCCATTTACACCTTAAGGGAAAGTTTGAAAACCGTAGGTTTCATTTGACAACCTGGACGAACCAGAATAAACGAAATATTTAACCTTTTTGATTCTGGCTCGGCCAGGTTGGGTTGTTAAACTTAATTAAGGAAATTGACATGCTGAAAAAAATTAATCCTACAGAAACTCAAAGCTGGAAGAATCTCGTCGATCATTTCAAAGAAATGAAGAATATTCACATGAAAGATCTTTTTGTTGATGATCCGGACAGGTTTAACAAATATGCCATTAGATTTAATGATATACTTGTCGATTATTCCAAGAACATAATAACAGAGGAAACACTAAAGCTATTACTTAAGCTAGCTGATGATGTTGGTTTGAGAGACGCGATTGATAAGATGTTCACTGGAGATGAGATAAATGAAACTGAAGATAGAGCTGTTTTACACATTGCTTTACGAAATAGAGAAAACACCCCCATTTACGTTAATGGTAAAGATGTAATGCCTGAAATAAATGCAGTTTTAAATAAAATGAAAGATTTCTCAAATAAAATCATTTCGGGAGAATGGAAAGGGTTTACCAATAAAAAGATTACGGATATTGTAAATATTGGAATTGGGGGTTCTGACCTGGGACCCGTAATGGCGACGGAGTGTTTGAGGTTTTACGCAAAGGAAGGTTTAGCAATTCATTTTGTTTCAAATGTTGATGGAACCCATATTATAGAAACCTTGAAAAAACTGAATCCTGAAACCACTTTATTTTTGATTGCTTCAAAGACCTTTACAACCCAGGAAACAATGACAAATGCATTTTCTGCAAGAGAGTGGTTTTTAAAATGCGCAAAAGACCAAACACATGTTTCAAAACATTTCGTGGCAATTTCTACAAATATAGAAAAGGTTGAAGAATTTGGCATTGATAAGGACAACATGTTTGTGTTTTGGGACTGGGTTGGAGGACGCTATTCACTTTGCTCTGCAATCGGCTTGTCTATAGCTTGTTATATCGGGTATGAAAACTTTACCGAATTACTGCAAGGGGCCTTTGAAATGGACATGCATTTTAGAGACAGCCCATTTGAAAAAAACATTCCGGTTATTCTGGGATTGATTGGAATCTGGTACAATAATTTCTTCGGAGCACAGACAGAAGCTATCCTGCCCTACGACCAGTATATGCATAGGTTCCCGGCATACTTTCAGCAGGGAAATATGGAAAGTAATGGTAAATCTGTGGATAGAAGCGGCTACAGAATAAATTATCAGACCGGGCCTATTATATGGGGAGAGCCGGGAACAAATGGCCAACATGCCTTTTACCAATTAATCCATCAGGGGACAAAAATAATTCCGTCAGATTTCCTGTCGCCCGCAATCAGCCAAAACCCAATTGGAGAACATCATAATATTTTATTATCAAACTTTTTTGCACAGACAGAAGCCCTCCTGAATGGAAAAACCAAAGAAGATGTTATCGAAGAATTGAAAAAAGATGGCAGGAATGATGATGAAATTCAAAAATTATATCCTCATAAAGTTTTTGAAGGTAATAAGCCAACGAATTCAATCTTGTTCAGAAAATCAACTCCCAAAGTCTTAGGTAGTTTAATAGCGATGTATGAGCACAAGTTCTTTGTTCAAGGAGTGGTCTGGAATATTTTTAGTTTTGACCAGTGGGGTGTCGAACTTGGCAAACAACTGGCAAAGAAGATACTGCCGGAGTTAGGAGATGATAAACCGATTGAATCCCATGATTCTTCTACAAATGGATTAATAAATGCTTTCAAGGAAATGAGAATGTCATCAAAATAGTATTTTAAAGTCACATTTTTATTTGATTAAAAAAAGCAAGAATTTATTAATTAGTATATGTTGCAGAAACATTATATTGTCACCCTGAACACGTTTCAGGGTCTCTTAACCTATTTGTATATATAGATTCTGAAATCGAAGGTCCTGAATTGAATTCAGGACCTGGTTCAGAATGACAAAAGATGGTGCTTTCCCTTATTCTCGGACTTCCCGTATGGAATTGACCCATTTGACCAGCCCGGTGTGGAAGCAGGCAAGATAAATGCCTATGCCATACTCGGTCGGCAGGGATATGAGGAAAGACGTAAAGAAATCGAAAACTATCAAAAGGCTGGCAGTAAACATATTGTTTAACATTTTAAAATCGCAACGTCATATCAAAAAACTAACTTGAAAATACAATCTTCCGTTATTTTTGAAAAATACAGGAGAAAATAAAATATTTACAAAAGACTTTTTCCCATCGTACAAGATGTGGTAGGTTGCGCTTTCTGGATTATTTCCATACTTTAAATTTTAAATAAGGTGAAAATACATTTTGTAATTTAAAATATTCGTCACGAAACCAATTTACAATTTCCGCTTGTTCTCTACATAACTCAACCTTTTTTGAACCCTCAGGTAAATCTTTATATTTCTTAACAATATTATTTATTTTTAACGCTTTCAAGTGGATTTCTTTTTCTAAGTATTTATGAATCTCATCATCAAATAAAAAAACTGCATCCATAGTAATTAATCTAAATTTACGTATTTTTTGTAAATCAATATTTCCTAATTGTAAAATTTGCGTAAATAAATATTTTGTAGCCTCATAAACTTTAAAGCGTTTATCAAATAAGTCTAATTTGAATTTTTCCTCATTAATCAATTGCTGTCTTTTATTAGTTTGATACTGCAGGACACCTACATAAGCAACTATTCCAGCAATTATTGTTGTTATAATCAAATTAATTGTTGCTACTTCCATTTTCAATTATACCTAATCATGTTAGCCAGTTTACTGTTTTCACTTGTCAAGATGTTCGGCCTTTGCAACTTCAATAGAGCAGCCTTATAATTCCCCTCGTACTTTGAAAAAAAGAATTGCTAAATCTTGTATTGTTTTGTCTATATTGCTTTTTATTATATCGGATATGTTATCCTTTGACCCATACCCCAACCATTTTGTATCCCATATACTAGAATCACCTTCTGAATAATCACTAGTAAAAAACACGTATCTTAAATGATAGGCTACGGGATAATTATCGCCTACAACCCAAACGTTTAAATGTAATGAACCTACTTGTTGCTTGAAGGATTTCGTATTATTCTTACTAAAATCAACTTCTTCCATTCTTATATTAGCAAAGTTGTTTTTTACCTTAAGTCTTAAATAATCGGTTAATTCGTCCTCATCTAGTCCTATTTTTTTAGCATCCTCCCTGTTCGTAAGCATCACCCTGACGTTCATTTTTAGTAAACGTCTTATTTTGAGAAAATCTTTATAGCGTTTTTTATTATATTCGTCGCTATCTGTATCGATAGGCTCTTTAAATCTTTTAAGAAAAGCATCTACATCAAATTTCTCTTGGTTTTCTGGCAATGGTTCATTTTCTGCCTTAAGCGAAGAGGCGGTAAGTAATACACAAAAAATTATCAGTATGTTTAACCATCGTTTCATCCTAAGCCCTCCTCCTTTCTTACTTCTAATATTTTTCAATTCTTTTTCTATTTACTGCTTCCTTGCAAAATTTCCTGCCCTCTTGTCTGCTGCTTCTTTTAACTCTTTTCTGCCTCTCTTCTGCTTTCAGTATTTGCAAGATAAGCGATTGCCCTACCTATAGCTTTAAGAATCTCATTCATTTCTTTTTGATGTTGCTCGCTTGCAGACTTTACTGCCCTTGAAAGTAAATGATTTGTAACCGCAAATCCAGCTATAACGACCGTTGCTGCAACAACTATCCAATCAGAAATCCCTACCATCTTTCCTACCTCCTTTTCAATTATTCCTTATCATATTTGCCAGTTTACCATTCTCATAGTGCAGACCGCTTCAACTTTGTGTTAGGGCTTAATAAGTAGATTTAAGCAATCATCTCCATACAATATTTAGCGTCTTTTTTAGTAGGGTCAAATTGGAAATACTTCACTATAGAATCGCCACCGTTAACACTACTTACTTCAATTTCAAATTCATACTTTTTAACTGTCAATACTAAATCTTTATTTTCAACACTACTACAGCCTATTATCCATGGATGGTCAACACCGCCTTTAGAATGACGAAAATATTTAAAAAAATCAACAAATTCTCCTTTGCCTTCTTTATATGTTTTTGGTATTTCATTATTATTAACTTGCAAATCACACGGCGTATTAAAAGAACCATGTGGATGTGGGTCGATTTCCATAAGCCTTACTCTTGCTTTATAAATTTTTTCTAATCCTAAATTCATTAACTCAATACGAAAAATAATATTCTGTCCGTTACTAGTAGGGTCATGTGCATTAACCCAAGGGCGAATACCTGGTTTAAAATTAACTTTTAATTTGGGTTGCAGACATTTGAAAATGCGTGTCGGTGTATAAAAAAGCAAATTAAAAACAATTACACCTATTAACACCAAACCCAAACCTATCAATCCATCAGTTATTTTGCCTATATTTTCAGGTGTAATCATTTTATCACTTAAAACAAATGCAGGAAATAGTGCAAACAAAAAATCAATTTATACAATGCAAACTTTATAAAAAATCTGCCTATATCCCTTCCTACTTCTTTATAATATTCCCAAAGTAATTTAAGCCGACCCCACATGCCCAGATTCTATTAATCTGGCAACCTTGCGTCAAGTGGGTAATCACATAAATTTTCACGATTATTGGTGGGAAACAATATAGCAGACGTGATTGAATATTGCCTTGAAAATTAATTGGGAAAAATTACTTTCTCCATCTTATTGACAGGAAGTTAAGTGCTATCATTGGAGAGAACTTCTCATAATTTCATCCAGCTTCTTACGTATATTGACTCTATGTGTGCCTGACCAGTAGATACGACGACATTGCGGGCATATATCAAACTCATCATGGGTTGCATAGATCAAAAAAAGAGTGTTCAAATCTTTGAAATTGACAAATGAATACAGCTTTGCCTACAATGCCATATAACACGATGTGGAAATTTTTTTTCACTTCGCCCAGAATCAACCTAGTGAGGATTTCTTTTACATCAGGAATGCATAGAAAAATAATTTTCATTTAATGGAGGTTAAAATAAATTATGAATGCCCGAGTTATCATTGACCCAGATATACAGCACGGCAAACCTGTTATTAAGGGAACAAGAGTCCCTGTTGCTCGCATTATTGGGGGACTCGCAGGTGGCATGACAAAAGAAGAAGTCATACGAGAATACGAGATTAGTGAAGAGGATATTCGTGCTGCTCTAAAATATGCTTGTGAACTTATCGAGGAAGAAGAGTTTCATCCTCTTCCAAAAATAAGGTAAAAATATGCAATTTCTGATTGATGAAGACTTGCCACGCTCAACTGGTGATTTATTGAAACGTTATGGGCATAAAGCAATTGATGTTCGTGACGTTGGTCTGCGAGGGGCAAAGGATTCACAAATTGCTTCTTACGCTCAAAATAAAGGTCTGTGTTTAGTGACAGGTGATTTTGATTTTGCTGATATCCGTAATTATCCACCCGCTCAATACGCTGGACTTGTCATCTTAAGTATTCCAAGAGATGCGACAGCAATTTTTATTCTCAACTTACTCGAGGGTTTTTTGAAACAAGACAAATTGATTTCTGAATTGCCTGGCAAATTAACAATTGTTGAGCCTGGCTGTATCAGGGTTCGAAAGGACTGATTGAATGCCTAATTTCATATGTAGGGAAATACCTAAGGATAGGTTCAGTATTTATTTGTCGGAGTCTTTATTTAGCGGGCAAATCAGATTCATAAACAGTACCGGTGATATATAAAAGTGGTGCTTCTATTAAACTGGTAACCTTTTTCTTTGGAAGTTTACGACCCCGTGAATCAAATAGAATTTCTACTGTTGGGCGTAACGGCGAATCCTCATTAGTCTCTATTACTCTACATATAGCCTTTGAATTTAATTTAACATAACTACCCAGTGGAAAGCATGATAGTTTTGTAAGTAATAACCTCTTAACATCATTAGAGAAAAGGTCTTTTTGAGTGCCTAATATCAACTTTACTGCCTCATGAGGCATGTAACCCTTTCTCTGGGGTCTGTGATGGGTTAAGGCTTCATATACATCAACTATACCTATAATCTTGGCATAATCATGTATTTCATCTCCTTTAAGTCCCCTTGGATATCCCTGACCACCCTCTCTTTCCTGTTCTTGATAAGCTACCTCGGCAGTCCATGAATATTTTTCTCCAAGGGTCTGAAGTATTTTATATGTATAATACGGGTGTTTTCTAATCATCTCCAGCTCAGTTGCTGTCAGCTTTCCACTCTTTTTTATGATTTCCTCTGGTACAAAAATCATACCAATGTCATGCAGGAGAGCCGTTATCCCTAATTCAATCAGTTGCTCACGTGAGTAATTAGCCCCGATTCCCAACATTAAAGCATAAATACAAACGTTGACGGAATGTGCTGCGAGGTTGTCCGGTATGCCTTTGCCCTGTACTGCCTTTCCATAAAGAATACTAGCTGCTTTTTCTGTATTTACTATATCGCTAACAATTTCCAACCCCTTTTCTATAGTAAATCTCTGTTTTCTTTTTAAATTGTTTAGAATATCTTCTATAAAGTTATAAGTAATTGTATATAAATCTTCTATTCGCTTTTGTTTTTCTAATTCCTCTGTTGAAGGAGCGGTTAGTTCTTCCTCGCTGGGTAAAGAAATGCTTTCTAATGATTTTTCGTCAGGTTTTTCAACTAACTCTTCCTCCTTAGCCTCGGTAGGCAGGTTCAGCTCGCTTATCTCTTCCTCCATGGCCTCAGTAGGTATGTCCAGCTTGCTTTTCTCTTCAGAACGCGATTCTTCCTCTTCCACTATTTTTATTACTTCTTCTTCTTTTTTAGTCTCCTTGAGACCTGCCAGATCTCTTATCTTGACCTCTTCCTTCTTTTCTTTCTCTGGAAGTTTGCCACGTTTAATTAAATCTGATAGTCTAGCCATAAATCTATCACCTTTTTATCTTTTTGTATCATCAATTAATTTTTGAACTATTTTAGAATCGATTAATTTTGCTTTAGTACTGAAGCCATCAAGGAGGCACAAATCGCAAATATTATTAATCTCTCTCGGCACACCTCCAGAACAGGAATGAATCTTCTCAATAGCTTCTTTTGTAATTATGTTTTTTTTTAAACCTGCAACCTTCAATCGAAATATTATATATTTTATCGTATCGTTAAGATCAAGTTCTTTTAGATGATATCTTATAGATATTCTGGAATCAAGTTGTTTTATCTTTGCAACCCTTTCTCGGAGTTCGGGCTGCCCGATAAGGATTAAGGTTAAAAGGAATCGTTCATTTAGCTGGAAATTTAGCAACAACCTCAACTCCTCTAAGGCTGCCTCATTTTCTATTGCCTGAGCCTCGTCAATAACGATGATAGTCTTTTTATTATTATTTAAGTTTTTTAACATCTCCTCATTGAGGAGGTGAAGTAAATCCGTTTTTGTTTCGGCAGTTTTTTCAGAACCTATTTGATAAAGGATTTCCTTGAGTAAATCAATATCAGAAAGGATTGGATTAGCAATAAGTCCTATTTCGTATTCATCGCTTGAAAGCTCTTGAATAAAAGCTCTGCTGAGTGTGGTTTTTCCACAACCAATCTCGCCCGTTAACATTGCAGCGCCTTTTTGGGCTTTTGTTGCATATATAAGCCTCATTAATGCCTCTTCATGTTGTTTTGATCGATATAAGAAACGAGGATCAGGAACATTTTCAAAGGGGAGGGCATTAATTCCCCAATATTTTTCATACAAACAATATCTCCTTATTTGTCCAGATTTGGCTTAATTTTAAGAATTTTTACATAAAACTTTGTCTTGGTAAGCACTTTCTTAATTTAATCACAAAGGGAATATATTGTCAAACTATTTTAATCGGTAAGCCCTTTATTTTACTATGGATAGCTACATAAATAGGATTAATGAAGGATAGTAAGATTTTAAAAAAGTATTGCTTTATCTGAAAAAAATAACAATTAATTTTGGATTTGACGTTTCTATAAAGGATTGTTATTATGCAAGAACTTAGCGATTGAAAGGAGCTAACTTATGATAAAAGTTGGAATTATTGGGGCTACTGCATACACAAGCTTAGAATTAATAAAGATTTTATTACGCCATTCTGAGGCGGATATTGTTTATCTTGGTACCAGAAGAGAAGGCAGCAACAAGATTTCTGACATTTTTCCAATTTTAACAAATACATTCGATATGTCCTGTTCACGATTGACACAAAAGGATATACCAAAAGATATGGATATGGTTTTTGTTACACTTCCTCCAGCGATTTCTATGCAATATGTCCCAGGATTTTTGGATGTGGGGGTAAAAGTAGTGGATTTGAGTGCTGACTACAGATTTCAGGAGAGATCTACTTATGAAAAATGGTACGAGGTTAAACATACAGACCCTTCGGGATTAGATGTTGCAATCTATGGTCTTCCTGAGATATTCAGGGAAAATATCAAAAAAACAATTTTGGTTGCAAATCCCGGATGCTATCCCACTTCTGCAATTATTGGCTTAGCTCCTTTAGTTTTAAAAGATTACGTATATACAGACGATATAATCATTGATGCCAAATCTGGTATTTCTGGACGAGGGCGTGAACATAAAGAAGAAACACATTATTGTGAATGTAATGAGAATGTTGAGGCTTATAATGTAGGAGAACATAGACATACACCAGAGATTGAAAATATAATTTCACTTATTGGAAAGTCAGAGGCATCAGTTTGTTTTACTCCACATTTAGTCCCGATGAACAGGGGTATTTTGTGTTCAATATATGTTAAAATGAAAAAGCGAATCTCTGATGAAGAGATCATAGCTATATTTAATGGTTTTTATTCAAAAGAACCTTTTGTTCGAATCAAAACGGATCGTAAGCTTCCGAAGACTAAGGATGTTGTTGATACAAATTTTTGTGAGATTGCAATCAGAGTCGTTGATGGACGAGTTATAATTCTATCGAGTATAGACAACTTAATTAAAGGCGCGTCTGGACAAGCAGTTCAAAATATGAATATAATGTGTGGTTTTAAGGAGACATTGGGACTTTCGAGTTGAGCGCATCCTGCGCAACTCTTTCAAAATGGCTACAACGACATCCATGTCGTTGCTTCACGCCATTTTGGACATGTGCTTGCCCCGTTGAATAATAACTTATAGAATTGCTCGAAGATTCAATTATTGTTAATTCTACGGGGCTTGCGCACAAAAAATATGATTTTGAAATTCCTATACAATTAAAATAAGTGCTCAAAATCTGGCAGAATTTTGAGCAGTCATATATGCCCGTTATTTTGATCTGAAAAATAAGTTCACGTCCTAACCAGAACGGGCGGGCTGGAATCCTCCCGACAGGGAGGTCAACCTTGCTTTCGCAAGGAATCCAATTTTCACGCTTCGTGGTATCCTAAAAAGTTATGAAAGTTTAATTAATAGGTAAGAATAAATGTCTCTAAATGTAAAGGTAAGGTTTCCACCTAGCCCAACTGGTTTTTTACATATTGGAGGAGCGAGAACGGCTCTTTATAACTGGCTTTTTGCCAGACACAATGATGGAAAATTTATTCTGAGGATCGAAGATACTGATCAACAACGTTCTACTGAAGAAGCAACTCAAACAATCTTAGATAGTTTGACATGGCTGGGTTTAGATTGGGATGAAGGTCCGTACCATCAGAGTGAGAGGCTTGAGGTTTACCATGAATATGTAGAAAAATTACTGAAGAAAGGTAGAGCTTTTTACGTTGATGAACCAGAAAAAGGTAGAGCCGTACGCTTTAAGATTACGGGGGAGGTTACAGATTTTGATGATTTAATTCATGGAAACATAAAATCCGACACGTCTCTTATTGAAGACTTTGTTATCCAAAAAGGAGACGGTTTTCCTACATATAATTTTGCATGTGTTGTTGATGATGGTTTAATGGGAATAACGCACGTAATTAGGGGTGATGACCACATGTCGAATACACCGAGACAAATTGCCCTTTATAAAGCTTTGGGCTTTGAATTGCCAAGATTTGCGCACATTCCAATGATTCTTGGAGAGGATGGCTCTCGTATGAGCAAGCGTCACGGGGCAACGTCTGTTACGGAATATCGTGAGAAAGGTTATTTGCCTGATGCCTTAGTTAATTTTATTGCGCTTCTTGGTTGGTCACCCGGGAATGATCAGGAGTTATTGACCAGGCAGGAAATGATAGAGAAATTTACTCT
This sequence comes from Candidatus Scalindua rubra, assembly GCA_001723765.1. Classification (GTDB taxonomy): domain Bacteria; phylum Planctomycetota; class Brocadiia; order Brocadiales; family Scalinduaceae; genus Scalindua_B; species Scalindua_B rubra. Next base: position 12,343 of record MAYW01000060.1, on the reverse strand, counting down.
AAAACGAGTCAATAAAACCAGCGCTCGTTTTGATAATACAAAACTTGACTGGATGAACAGTAAATATATTCAAGATTTGCCAATTGAAAACCTAATTAATGAATTACATCCATATATAAAAAAAGCAAATTTTAATGGTGGAATAATTTCAGATGAATGGTTACACAAATTAGTAGAATTGTATAAGGAGAGATTTAAGACTTTATCAGAATTCGTTACACTGACAGCCCCTTTCTTTTCTGATGAAATTGAATATGACGATACTGCTGTACAAAAGCATTTAAAAAAAGGCAATTCTTCTTTGATAAAAGATGCTTACGAAAAATTGAAGGAGATCAGGACTTTCTCAATTAAAGAATTAGAAGGTTGTTTACGGTCAATAACAAATGAACATAGTGTTAGCTTTGGCAAGTTAGCCCAACCGATAAGGGTTGCGGTTATAGGAAAAAGCGCAAGTGCAGGAATTTTTGAAACTTTGGAACTTTTAGGTAAGGAAAAGACGTTAAAGCGACTAGAATATACAATAAATACATTTTTATAAATTAGCTTCCTTCGGGCGCAATTTATTATATTGGTTCGAAAATAGATTCCCGATCTGTCGGGACAATTTGCTATGTTATCTGTCATTCCCGTGGCATTGCCCACATGGCAAGGAAACAGGGAATCTAGATTTTTCATGCTTCGTGGTACCCAAGGACATGAGTGTTTGTTACGCAAAACTTTGAAATTCCGATAAAACTTTCATGCAACTTTGTGGCACTACGAACTATGAAGATAGATTATGGCAAGGTACCTCTTTCCTTCCTTTCAGAAGGATTCCAAATTTTATTCTCGTGGGAATGACAAAAAGTGCACTCTGCCATTTCCGACCTGATCGGAAAACTATTTTTGGATCAAAAAATGACAATTAGAGCCTTTATTGCAATAGAAATTGGTAAAGAAATAAAGAGAAAACTTTCTGAATTCCTAAGCCAGTTAAAAGAAACTAATGCTGATGTTAAGTGGGTGTTTCCTGAAAATATCCACTTGACTTTAAAATTTATTGGGTATATAGAGGAAGAAACTCTTCCAGGCTTGAATAAAATCATCAATGATGCTATTTCTTGTCTAAGCCCCTTCAATATAAGTATAAGAAATATTGGTGCGTTTCCGAATCTTAAAAAGCCACGTATAATTTTTGTTTGTGTACAAGATAAAGGAAATAGCCTTGCGAAGATCTATGAAAAGCTTGACAAAGGAGTTGAAAAGCTCGGAATAAAAAGGGAATCCAAAAAGTATGTTGGGCATATTACGCTTGGTAGAATTAGATCGCAGAAAAATATATCCAAACTAATAAATACCTTGAAATCTGATACAGAACATTTCTTTGGTCTTGAAAAGGTGAATTATATCTCTTTGATGCAAAGTAAACTAACTCCAACAGGACCAATTTATACGAGATTAAATAGTTTTATGCTAAATTAAAATGAAATCAGTAAAACTTAAATATTCTCTTGAACATAGCTGGATTGAATTAAAAAGAAAAGTTGTAACAATAGGAATAACCGACTATTTGTTAAGCGAACTTGGTGATTTAATAGATCTTAGCCTACCAAAAGTTGGGGAAGAAATGCTTACTGGTATTTCTTATGGTGAAATAGAGTCTATAAGTGTACTTCACGATTTAATCGCACCTATAGATGGTGAGATAGTAAAGGTAAACTCAGATCTAGTTAATAGTTTAGGAATTTTACAAAAAGATCCCTTTGGTAATGGTTGGTTTATGAAGGTTAGGATAGCACAACCTGAACAACTAGATAACCTTATGGATGAAGAGGAATATGATGAGTATAAGAGAAGTATTAAAAGGGAAGAAAAAGAAGATGGAAAAAGAAAGATAAAAGTCGGGAGAAAGAGAATAATTAAAAGTAAGAGTAGAAGTAAGACTAAGAGCAAGGGCAGGAGCAAGAAAAAGAGAAAATGAATGTAACTTAACGCCCTATGGGCGGACTTTTTTGCATAACGCTAACATGTCATTCTGAGGGAGGAACGACCGAAGAATCTCTTTATAGAGACTTCACTAACCTCACAAAACATCATTGGCTTACTAACGAGAGATTCTTCGCTTCTCTCCGTTTCGCTCAGAATGACAAAGAGCGAAGGGTTCAGCCCGCCAAACAATCCGTCGGGTAAAAATGACAGGGGGCGAAGGACTCAGAATGACAAGGATGTATCTTATTGCATCATAAGTAGTTAAAATGGAAATTTCTCGATGGATAAAAGGTAATTAGCCTAAAAATGGTTGATAATAAGCAGTGGAATTTAAGTGACATATTTAAGGTTTTTCTATTTTATTTCTTTATGACACTGGTTGGGATACCTGCTTTTTTAAGGCTTATAAAACAGATATCAGGATTAAATTTAATAGAAGTATTTGGACAAAATGTTGTAACACTTAGTTTGTCACTAATTATAAATATTTTAACCTGTCTATATGTTTTTTACATCATTCGTGTAGGATACGGTTTATCTATAACATCACTGGGTTTCACAACCCGTAATTGGAAAAGGGATGTGAAATTTGGCCTCAAACATTATCTAATAGTTCTTCCGGTTATAATTTTAGCAGGCTATGTAGTAGATTTTATTTCAAGAATGTTTGGTGTAGAACCCGAACAGCAAGAAATTATTAATAGTATTTTAGAGGAGAGTTCATTAGGAGTACTTACTTTCATGGTTTTTTTTGGTATATTAGCTGCACCGATTATTGAGGAACTTCTTTTCAGAGGATTTCTTCAGTCAGCAGTAAGAACTACTTTCGGAAAGCTGAAAGCTATCTTTATCAGCGGATTGCTTTTTGCTTGTGTACATTTAAACGCTCATGTATTCCTGCAGATATTTATCTTAGGGCTTTTACTTGCTTATCTCTTCGAAAAAACCGGGTCGTTAATAGCGCCAATAACCGTTCATGTCTTTCACAATACCGCTACATTAGCATTTTTGATTTCATTTAAATATGTTTTGAAAAGTTATGTTTAAGAGTATTGGTGAACAATTAAATATAATTAAACGTGGAGTTGTGGAAATCGTTCGCGAAGAAGAACTCACAGCAAAACTGGAGAGATCAATAAAGACTAAAAAACCTCTACGAGTTAAATTAGGCCTTGATCCTACTGCACCGGACATACATATTGGAAATGCTGTTCCGATTCACAAGTTGCGCAATTTTCAAGAACTGGGTCATATAGTGGTACTTATAATTGGAGACTATACAGCAATTGTGGGCGATCCATCTGGTGTGAATAAGACACGGCCTCAACTTTCAGACGAAGAGATAATGAAGAACACCAAAACTTATTTAAATCAATTAGGAAAGATATTGGACCTGGAAAGGACTGAAATTCGTTATAACAGTGAATGGTTTAAAGAAATGAAATTTACTGATGTAATTACGTTAGCTTCTAAGATGACCGTAGCAAGAATGTTGGAGAGGGATGATTTTTCAAAAAGGTATAATTCGGGAGTTCCGATAAGTCTTCATGAATTTATTTATCCGTTAATGCAAGGATATGATTCTATAATGGTGAGAAGTGATATAGAAATCGGTGGTACAGATCAAATCTTTAGTTTGCTTGTTGGTCGTGATCTCCAAAGGGACAGGAATATGGAACCTCAGGTGGCGCTTGCTACCCCCTTACTGGAAGGAATTGATGGAAATAAAAAGATGAGTAAAAGCCTGGACAATTATATTGGTATATACGAAGAACCAAAGGAAATCTTTGGTAAAACAATGTCTATACCCGATAATTTAATGCGTAAATACTTTGAGTTGGCTACTGATATAACTTTAGACGAAATAGATAAGCTGTCAAAGGCCCACCCACGTCAAGCGAAGGTTGATTTAGGGAAAGCTATTGTCCGTCGCTATTACAATGAGGAAATAGCACAAAAAGTGGCAGAAGAATTTGATAAAATCTTTAAAGAACATAAACTTCCAGATAATATCCCGCAAGTAAAGCTTCCTTCTAATGAGTGTAAAAACCACAAGATATGGATAGTAAAATTATTAGTATTAAGCGGGTTTGCCTCTACTAACGGGGAGGCAAGGAGACTAATTACGCAGGGAGGAGTTAGTATTAACGATAATGTGTTAACTGATCCAACATATGAAGTTGAGATGAAAACTGATATGATATTGCGAGTAGGTAAGCGTCGATTTGCAAAGATTATGAGAACTTAGTAATATCTTTTAATTACCACATTCTTTCTCAATTCCTTTAAGTATTCCTTTCTCTTTTTAACAAATTCTTCTCTAAAGAGCATATTACGGATTTCATCCTGTGCCTGCTGAAAGGTCAATGTTTGAGCGGGAATAATCTCTTCTACCTTAAAGATATGGTGGCCTAATGAGGAATCTAATATTTGACTTATTTCGCCTTTCTTTAGATTAGAAATACCAGCAGTAAGGTCTTTTCTAAAATCCTTTACTTCATCAAATTCCCACAAACCTCCTTCGTCAGAGTGCGGGCCTTGTGAGTGTTTTTTTGCTAAAGCCTCAAATTCTTCTCCATTTTTCAATCTATTTAAAAGTTCTTCTGTCACAGATTTTGCCTCTTCTTTTGTTTTATATCCAGAAAACTTTATTAATATCTGTCTGAAACTCAATCTTCGTTCTCTTGAAAATTCATCAGTGTGTTCTTGATAGTATCTTTTAATTTCTTTTGGTGTAACTATTATTTTTCTATAAACATTTCCACGCATGATTTCTTCAATCATCAAGTCTTTCTTCAATTCTGCTCTTTTCTTAAGAGGGTTAATTCCTTGCTTGTGAGCTAGCTCATAAAACTTATAAAGAGAGCCTACTTCTTCCACAGCGCCTTTGACAAATGAATCTAGGTTCTTTTCAATCTCTTCTGCCTTTTCTGGATCTGCAAGCAATACTTTCTTTGCTTCTTGGACGAGTATCTTTCTATCAATTAATTCATCAATGGCATCAGAAATTATTTCACGTTTTTTTTGCTGCAGCTCTATTTCCGAGTATTTTTTTTCAGCAATCTTAAAAGCCTCGGCAATCCGTTTTCTGATGTCAAATTCTGTAATTATCTCACCATTTACAATCACCCGTATAGCATTCAAATTATCAGCATTTGATTGATGCAAATAAAACAAGTGTAGAATGAAAAAAACTAAGCTTAATTTTAAAATCTTCAAGTGTTATTTCCCTCCTGCGCTGTTGCTCAAAATCTCGCACGGCCGTCCAGGTCGCGGGAGAGCGGATGGATTTTAAGCAATCAATGCAAAATCAGAATCCCCCTACCCCCCTTTGGCAAAGGGGGAACGGGGGATTGTAAATTGTAAGTTTTGAACAGAACACAGTATACAAATCCGTCTATACTATTACTCTGTAAAATCTTCTTTTTTTGTAAGTTTTTTGTTTACTATTTAACAAGCAGAAACATACTTAATTAAATCACAAACTGCAAATAACAAATTACAAACAATATACTATATCAAAATTACAATGACCAAAAAATTGTAAACGTTCGAAATTTGTAAATTGGATTTTTGAATTTGTTTGTAATTTGTAGTTTGTTTATTGTAATTTTGTTTTGGTTGCGGCTCTGCTGCGCTGTGAACTTTGTGGTTTCATGTTTTCTCCTCACCCACATAAGGACTTGTGTTTAACAAATTTTTTATGAAATCTGCTGAGTCGTGAGTTGACATCTTCTTTCCAGGCAAAGTAAGATGCAGCTCGTTACTATCCACTACTTTTACTAGTTCTTTTGCATTTCTAAAGAGTGGTTCTACTTTCTTCAAATTTTCGATATGAAATATAATGGTACCATTTGTTCGTACGAGTGAACGGATATTAGAAGCTTGTGCTGCTAATCTTACTTCACTTTCTATTAATAGATTTTTAACCTGTTTAGGTATTGGGCCGAATCTATCAACAAGCTCTTTTCCCATTTCCTCTATCTCATGTTTAGAAGATAAACGGTTTATCTTCCTATATATTTCTATTTTCAATTTTATGTCCGGGATATAATTATCAGGTAAATATGATTCCAGATTTAAGTTTATGTGAACATCTTTGTAAACCGGAATGGATTCATTTTTAGCCTTACGAATTGCAATTTCAAGCAGTCTGCAAAACATTTCGTAACCAACAGCTTCAATATGTCCATGTTGTTCTATACCTAAAATATTTCCTGCTCCTCGAATCTCAAGATCTCGCATCGCAATCTTAAAGCCTGCGCCAAGTTCTGAGAAATCTATAATGGCCTTTAATCTCTTTTCGGCTTCCGGCGTAATCGGCCTATTTTTTGGTAATAAAAGATAAGCATAAGCACGGTGTTTGTAACGTCCCACTCTACCACGCAACTGGTGCAAATCAGCTAAACCAAAATTATCTGCCTGGTTAATAAATATAGTGTTTACATTTGGGATATCAAGGCCGGATTCTATTATTGTTGTTGATACGAGAATGTCTGACTTGCCATTAACAAAATCTGCCGTTTTCTTCTCCAGGATTCTTTCTGGCATTTGCCCATGAGCTACAGTAATACCCGCCTCTGGAACTATCTTGGCGATGGTATCTGCAATACGATTTATGTTTTTTACACGATTGTGTACAAAATATATTTGTCCATCACGATTTAATTCATGAACTATTGCGTTCCTTATTATGTCAGGATCAAAACGCAATAAACTTGTTTGTATGGATTGTCTTTCTTCGGGTGGAGTATTCAAAGACGAGACATCTCTTATACCTAGAAGGGATAAATGCAAGGTGCGTGGAATTGGAGTTGCTGTTAACGTGAGGACGTCAACTGATTCTCTAAGTTTCTTTAGTTTCTCTTTATGTTCTACACCAAACCTTTGTTCTTCATCAATGACTATTAGTCCAATATCCCTGAATGTAACGTCTTTTTGAATCAACCTGTGTGTTCCGATAACAATATCAATCTTTCCCTCTTTTAAATTCTCCAATATTTCCTTTTGCTCTTTTCGCGTTTTAAATCTGCTTAATACATTAATATTAATGGGATAATCTGCCATCCTTTCAAAAAAAGTCCTGTAATGCTGTTGTGCTAGTATAGTTGTCGGCACTAGAACGGCTACTTGTTTCCCATACATTACTGTTTTAAATGCAGCCCTTATTGCTATCTCAGTCTTCCCATACCCCACATCTCCGCAAATGAGTCTGTCCATAGGGTTTGATGATTCCATATCATTTTTAATTTCATCTACAACCTGTAATTGATCCTCAGTTTCTTGATATATGAATTCTGACTCGAATTTTCTCTGCCATTCAGCATCTTTTGGGTAAGCAATACCTTGTTTTGTCTCCCTGATTGCCTGCATGGAAAGAAGTTCGCTTGCCACATCCCGAACAGCTTCTTCTACCATTTGTTTTTTTCTTTCCCATGTTTGTTTACCTATCTTACTAAGTTTTGGCTTGTGTTCAGAACCGCATATGTATTTTTGTACTAACTCAATCTTTGTAGCAGGCACATAAACCTTTGCGCCTTCATCAAACCCGAGTACAAGAAATTCACCATAACTACCAGACTCATTATCATTATTAAGTATTTGCATACCTAAGAACCTTGCTATACCGTAGCTAACGTGTACTACATAGTCACCCTTTTCTAAGTCAAGGAAAGAATCGATGGCTTTTGTTGGTATTAATTTTTTTGGTTCTCTTCTTAATCGGTAACGATGAAATATTTCATGATGTGTAAGAAATGCTGTAGAGATATCTTCAAACAAAAAACCATGGTTGAGATGCCCAATTTGATATTCTGTATGGTTAGAAGATGGACGTTTGTCAACAATTTCCTGAGTACCGTGTGATGTAGTGTTGCAGGAGGTTAGTTGAGAATTCATGCCTGATAAAAGTTCCATTAATCTTTGTTCTTCGGCCTGGTTGCTACAAAAGATTATGGTGTTATTGTAAGAACGGTTTATCTCCTCAATCTTTTTTATAGAGTTATTAACATCATGATCAAAATGGTCCAGGGCTTTTATATTAACTGAAAATATATTTTCACGTTCCTGCCTGTGCGTGTCCGCACGCAGACAGGCAAATGTTAAATTAGAAAGATATAGCTTTGTAAAGTCTTTGCACGATTTCTTTATATGATTAAAAGAAAAAACCTCATTATGAGATTTTAAGTTAACGTTTATGTTTTTTGCTTTATTTTCTATGTTTTCATATTCCTTAAAAACAATCCACGAATCTTTTGGTATATAGTCAAGGAGAGAGCTGAAATTGCCTTCCCGCCTGCCTGCCCGGCCAAACCGTTCGCCAGCCCGACCTAATCTTTCTGGCGGGGACGGGGACGTTTTCGGACGGGCAGATGTATTTATTTGTTTAGTTTGTACGCCAAGCCCCCTGTGTAATGTAGTATTACACGGGGCAAGTATTTTACATTCATTTACCTTCATTTCGGACAATTGAGTCTCTGCATTAAACATGCGAATAGAGTCAACTTCATCTCCAAAAAACTCAATGCGATAAGGCATTTCACATGCTCTATTGTTCATCTGATTGGCATTACCTGGTTGACGTTCTGGCAAGAAAGCAAAAGGAAATATGTCTATGATTCCCCCCCTTAAGCTAAATTCGCCGGGTAGTCCAACCATGCTTGTTCGTTCAAAACCTCCTTTTATTAACCAGTCTAAAAGAAATTCCTGTTTGCATTTCTGACCAGTCTTAATTGTAAGTATGTTTTTTCCTATCGCCTTAGGTGATGGAACATGTTGTAAAAGTGATTGGATTGGGGCTACAATAATCCGGTTTTTAAATTTATCATTGTTGATCAATATCTTATACAGGACATTTAGTTGTTGTATATAAGTATTATTGTCGGGTTGGGATTCAGCAAAAACCGTACTCTCTGAGACCGGGAAAAAAATAGCATTTTCAGGAAGGAAGATGTTTATATCCTCAAAGATTTCTTCTGCCTCTTCTATGCCTGAGGTTATGAGGAGTATTTCTCCCTTTCTAGAAAGAGATTTATTATTTGCTAAGCAGGCAATTAAAAAGGCAGCAGATGAACCCCATAATCCGTGTATATGACAGTCCTTTCCTAATAACAAATCTTCTAATATTTGTTTATACTTTTTGTTTTTTTGAATTAATTTAAGCAGCTTTTTCATAATAACTAGAAATTAAAAAAAGCTTTTATCTGTGTGTATCTGAGAAAATCTGCGTCCTATTTAATTTATGAATTTCCTTTGTCTTCCGATACTAATTAAATAATTTTAATTCAAATCCAATTAACATGTCAAGTGAATTTGGAATTTGTACTTAACAAACAAATAGTGTGCGATAAATGGCACAATAAGCAATATTTTTCCAAAGCTATTTGTTTTTAGCTAAGATTGGTACGATATGTAAACTTCAATATTAATATTAGAAAGACAATAAGGATATTTACAACCCTGTCTGCCGTGCTCACGGCACAGGCAGGCATGAGAACAGCCCTCAACATGGTTTAAGCAAAAATCAGCGTATTCAACCTTGCTTTTATACAAGAGGGTCTTACGAACTATTTGGGAAATCATTTTTGATCCAAGGATACAAAAAAAAATGTTTTTGGCATGTTTTTATGCCTAAAGGAGACACTTTTAAAAAAGCATCTATCCTTTCGTAACATTAATAGGCAATTTTACTGTCTTGCGTGTAGATTCATCTGTTAGAATAAATTATTTACCTTTCATAATTTGCAGTTGTTCATTTGCGTTTAAAAGTTCGATTCCATAGATTTTGCCATCTGCGGAAATGTCGATATTTAGTTCGTCGCTAATCCGTATGGTCTCAACTTGATTTGGTTTTTCCCTTAGCTGTATATAAGCGATGTTATAACGTGGGTCGTAACTGAGCTTCATTTTTTTAAATAATGTAAAGTGGAAATAGCAAAGGAATTTTCTTGTCTATTATTTATCGTTTTTTTGTGAGCCTGTATAAACTGAGAAACAACGATGGCAATTATCTGCCTGGTTTCCATACGGGAATTCATAACATGTTGAAATGTTTAAAAAATAAATAATTGAACATAATACCCATTACAAACAATTAAGTATGGTGTCCCTCGATTATTGCCAGTTTTTTAAAGAACCTATCGCCTTTTAGTAACAAATTTGACACCCTCTATACCCTTAAAGTCAGCATCTTGAGTCCATACTATTGCATCATTTGCTCTAGCTGTTGCCAGTACAATGCTATCAGCTAATGGAAGCTTATATTCCAAACCAAGTTTAGCAGCACTTAATGCAATGGAGGTATCCAAATCTAAGACCTTACCTTGTTTCATCAGGGCTACAACTTGAAGGGCTGCATTCTCATCCCTTTGTCTAATAATGTTTTTAAAGACCTCTAAAATACATAAAGACGGCACAATAAGATTGTGGATATCTTCAATGGGCTTTGCAAAATAATTAGTATTAGGAGCATCCGCAAAATATTCAAGCCAACCACTTGAGTCTACCAAGTTCATATTCTGTCCTTATCTCTCTTTACGGTAGTATCAATTCCTTTTAGAAAACCACGCATTTGCTTCATCTTCTTGACAGGTATATACTCAATACGATTTTCATACTGCAAAACTTGAACCTTTACACCAGGTTTAATTCCCAATGATTTTCTTATTGGACGGGGAATAACTACCTGAAATTTAGGAGAAACCTTTACTGTTTCCATAATTACCTCCATCGATAAAATATATGTAATACATTAGCTTGATCGATAAGATTTGTCAAAACATTTTCATTCTATTATTAAATATTGTTATGGCTATTTTGTTACAATTCGGTGCAATTAAGGCGATTCACAGAATTGCACCGAATTCGCCTTAACAGCTTAGCCCGCCTATCATTCTGGCGGGTCAGAATCTAGCTTGTCAATAGATTAGGTTTGATAATATGAGAGACCCTCATAACACCTTCTCATCATCGGGCATTCTATGAAGTTTAGTTCCCTCAAATGGACAGAGTCATGGTTGCACTGCCTCAATCATTCCACGATACGCCATGCAATTCCCATATCAGCAAGAAATTTCATAACCTGTCAATCCTGAACCACTTCCTCCTTTGTTAACCATGCAGCATATTCAATCGCCTGTTCTATGTCCTTTCTCTCAAGGTCTGGATAGTCCTTTAATATCTCCTCAAAAGTGGCTCCATGAGCAATCTGGATTAAAAGTTATTCGATTAAACATTTCTCAGCCCTCCACACTGTTTTTTTTTACTGTTTCTATTATCTTAAATTTATGCATAGGAATTTCAATGTTTTTTAGATTCCCAATCAAGAATGACAGGCCTGAAATTGTCATTCCCGCAGAAGCGGGAATCTAACTTGTTCACCGCCTGGATTTCATATTCTTCTAACAAACCTTCTCAGCAAAACTGAAGTATTGAGTTACAAACGTCTCGGTAATTCTAAAAATGATTATATTCTGAAGACCTTTTCAAAATCTGAATACTTCTGTATTCAGTATTTGCCTGGTTTCCATACGGAAATTCATAACATGTTTACCCTGTTAAATCCCGCAACGTGGGGTGGGGGACTATGCCTTATTTAACAGGGTTGAAATGTTTAAAAAATAATTGAACATAATACCCATTACAAACAATTAAGTATGGTGTCCCTCAATTACCCTGTTCCACCTCGTAGGTGGGATGGTTACTCTGGTCATCAGTATATTCCTCGTTACGGGCACCATTATCGGGAAGGAACTACTCAATAAACTCTCAAAGAAATACTTCAAAATCATCTTCAAAACCATTCTCACCCTGATTGCCATTCGAATGTTGGTGAAATATTTTATTTGAACAGATGTTGCAAGAATCAAAATTCATCATTCCTGCTAGCGCCTTTGCAAAATGAACTTAAATCACACCATCTTTACCAAAAACTAAACTGTTGCCTGATATTACTCCCACTCATGGATTTGGCATAATGCAACTTAAGTATTCTCTATTATGTATTTTTAGTGGTATCTCTCAATGATAAGACTGACTTGTGTTTTACTTTTGGGTTCCTTGCTTAATATGGTATGTAATTTTGTTTTTTTTACAAAATTTAATAACTGATGATGCGAGGCTGTTATAAAATTCTTTGGTATATTTAAACTCTGAGGATTTGACATTATAATTCAATCGGCCAAATATAATTTCATCTACGAAAGAAACAGCTTCTAATATTTTTAATAAATCCTGTTTTATCAAATTGAGCCTGTTCAATATTACAAGTTGATGATGTCGCTCCGCTTTCCATTTTGAGCATATTGAAACATGATATCAAGAGCCAAAACCATATCATGTTCGAGAACATGGATAAGCACATTATCATGTCCTT
>MAYW01000059.1 GCA_001723765.1 Candidatus Scalindua rubra | reverse complement strand
GTCGTCAGGTGTATATGTACGGCCTATTTGTAAATCTGAAGATACTCCTGAAGGAAAACTTTTTTTACTTAAGGTCATGGGAAAAACTATTGATGAGATTAATAAGTATTGGATGTTAAAAAAACAAACCACAGGTGAAAGAGGGCCTAAAAAGGTAATGTCTGATGATTTTATTTATCGCTACGTCTGCGTTGTTGAAGGCGCCATAGGCTATGTTTCCTCTGACTATTTAAAAACCAAAAAACATAAGAGGGTTAAGGTCATTAAAGTTATTGAAAGTAAGGCCCCTTACCCCAGGAAGGGGAGCTTTATAAATATAAATTTATACAGGCTTTGCAGTTCGAATTTTCCCGGGCAATGCCACTTTGGGACATCGCAACGTTTACTGCAAAACAATAAGGCAATGCTCACATGGGATTTGTAACCCTATAATGAGAAAGTAGCGTATGCGTATCGGAAAAAAACTAATCTTAGGTTTCATCATCGTACTGGTTCTGATGGTTAGCATGAGTGTCACAGCATACCTGTTTCTAACCAAGGTTAGGGACAGTGCAGACATCATTCGTCACTTAACAAAGCAAGAAAGTATAATCAAGGAATTAAAATATGTCGTGATTGAATGGTTAGTCATTGGCGATCTTCTCATTAATGGTGACTCTAAACTAAAGGGTAATTTTGAACAATTCGAGTTTTTAATAATAGAAAAGATTGACGATTTGGAGGGATTAAAATCTGATCTGCCCCTGACCGATTTAACGGATGAAGAAAAGTCCGTTTTAAAAGACATCAAGGAAAGATATAACACAATCAAAAGGGATACAATTGAATTTTTGAAGCTAATGCCCAATTTAAATCAATCTGCGTCGCCAATGCTCGGTGAAATGAGAGACACCAGGATAGCAAATCTGGCCGATGAAATTGACCAGATATCAATAGACCTAATCTCTAATGTTGACAGTTTATCTCTCCTCAACAGAAACCGTTTAGATGAGGCGATACAAAGAGCAGATAGGATAAAAGGTCTAAGCGGCTTGATTAATATGTCACTTTCCATTGTTGCTATCCTGACGGGTATGGGTGTTGCAATTACCCTGACCAGAGGGATAACAAGACCCATTCATGCCTTAGGGACTGCCACCAAAAGGATTACCGAAGGTGATTTCACCCATGTCATTCAAGTAATATCTAAAGATGAGATTGGGGAATTGTCAAACACTTTTAATCAAATGAATGCCGATTTAAAGAGATATAAAGACGAGATCGATTATGAAAGTAAGGAATTAGAGAGGATGAATGTAGCGTTACAGGCTAAAAATAAAACAATACTCTCCACCAATGAGGAGTTGTTGAATGCTAATAAAGCGCTGGAAACCAAGACAAAAGAACTAGAAAATGCCTATAAAAGGTTGTCAGGATTGGAACAGGCGAAGACCGACTTTCTTTCCACAGTTTCTCATGAACTCAGGACACCCCTTGCATTAGTAATAGGGTTTGCAAAGATTATAAAAAAGAGATTTGAAGATGTTATATTCCCTAATGTAAAATCAGAGGATGGCAAGATTCAGAGGTCAATAAATCAGGTGAAAGAGGACCTTAACACCGTAGAGTCAGAGGGCAAGAGGCTAACAGACCTTATAAACGATCTCCTTGATATAACAAAGATTGAGGCTGGAAAGGTTGAGTGGAAGATGGAACACATTTCAGTGGTTGAAATTATTGATCAAGCAACGTCTATTACCAGTAACTTCTTTGAACATAATGAGCTTGAGCTAATAAAGGATATTGAGGATGGAATGCCTGAGGTTGTGGGTGACGAGGATCGGCTGGTACAGGTTATGATTAATCTGATTTCTAATGCAGCAAAGTTCACAGAAAAAGGATCTATAACATGCAGGGCAAGGAAGATAAATAACGAAATAGTGATAAGTGTAATAGATACAGGCGCAGGTATACGTGAGGTTGATATGAAAAAGATATTTGAGAAGTTCGGGCAGTTAGGTGATACGCATGCAGACAGACCCAGAGGGACAGGTCTTGGGCTTCCAATCTGCAGAGAGATTGTAGAACATCATAGTGGTAGTTTATGGGTGGAAAGTGAGCCGGGTAAAGGGAGTAGCTTTTCATTCACCCTGCCTATACCTATTAGTCCAAAAAATGTCAAAACGAATAATGAAAGCCGGGATATAGCGTGAGTTTAATGCAAAATCGGCATTTGACAATACGGAGGAAGGAAGATGCCAAAGATATTAATAGCGGATGATGAGCCGAACATGAGGGTCTTGCTGAAGGAAACACTTGAGGAATTTGAAGATAAGGGGGTGGAATTACTTACCGCAGACAATGGGGAGGAAACTTTTAAGATTATCAAGACAAAAAGGCCTGAGCTTGTCATCCTTGATATTATGATGCCAGGGATGAGCGGGTATGAGATATGTGATACTGTAAAGAATGTGCTTGGAATGAAGGGTATTTACATTTTAATGCTTACGGCAAAAGCACAGGAGTTCGACAGACTGAAAGGGAATGAAGTTGGTGTCGATATTTATATAACAAAACCGTTTGATCCTGATGAAATCATTAAAAAAGCGGCAGAAGTTCTAAAGATAGAAATACAAAAAAAGTAATACATAATATGGATAAAATTATGAAAGAGTAAAAAAACAGACAGGCATTTTTTGTTTTTTATTAAGATTTAATTTACAACTTCATAACCTTCTTTTATCCATGAATCAATTCCACCCAGCATATTAAAAATGTGCTTAAATCCCTTTGATGTAAGGTATTCACAAGCCGTCTTACTTCTATTACCATCATAGCAATATACTAAGATATTTTGTTCCTCTTTAAGCTCATGCATCCTTTCAGATAATTTCATAAGTGGAATGAGGACGGCATCTCTGAGATGGGATTGTGCATACTCCACATCTGTTCTCACGTCAAGTATAAATATTTCTTGTTGCTTAATAATATGATACGCCTCAAATGTGGAAACATTTTTGAAAGTTTCCGCAGTATGGGTTTTGGACGTGAGAGAACCTGGGGGGAAGACAATAAGATAAGTGATAACCAAAAGTATTAAGTTCAGGTTTAAAACATTTCTCATTTTTCTCCCTATAACAATTAATCAAACTCTTAGAAAATAAATTTAAAAATAAATCCCCCCAACCCCCCCTTTACCCAAAGGGGGATTCAGGGGGATTTTAATAATTATGAGTTTTTTCCATCTGTCATTGAATAAACTTTTTCTTCCGCCATATTGTCTTACCCTTTCTATCTTCAATGATTATTCCACGTTTCTCTAGTCTGTTTCTTATATCATCGGCAAGTTCCCAATTCTTAGATATTCGTAAATCGTTCCTTGTATCAATCAATGCCTTTATTAAGTTATCCTCCATTTTATAGGCATCTGCATCATTAGAGCCGTATTGAGCCGTTTTTTCTGGGATAATTCCAAGAACGTTATCACCATAAATTCGATAAAAAGAATCAATTTCTGATAAAATACCTTTGCTAATTTCTTCTTCAGAGTTCAGGAGACTATTAACTTCTTTGGTTAAATTGAAAAGGACTGCCATTGCTTCTGCTGTATTGAAATCCTCATTCATAGCTTCTTCGAAGGCGCTTTTGTATTTTTCAAGCTTTGTCTTCCATATTTCCTGTCCTTTAGTTCCTTTGGATGATTCCAGTCTTTCTCTTAAATTGCGTATCGTATTGTGTAAACGCTCAATTCCTTTGTCGGCTGCGTCTAACGCCTCATCGCTATAGTCTATTGGACTACTGTAATGTGTATTGAGAACAAAGAAACGTATTGTTAAAGGTGAGTATTTCTTGAAAGCATCCTTCAGGGTAACAAAATTACCCAATGATTTTCCCATCTTCTGTCCATTAACAGTTACCATGTTGTTATGCATCCAATAGCGAGCAAAAGGCCGTTCGTTAGCAGCCTCGCTTTGCGCAACTTCACACTCATGATGAGGAAAGACATTCTCAATCCCACCACCATGGATATCAAAGGTTTCTCCTAAATATTTCATTGACATAACCGAACATTCAAGATGCCACCCTGGAAATCCAACACCCCATGGACTGTTCCATTTCATAATGTGTCCGGGCTCTGCCCTCTTCCAAAGGGCAAAATCCGCCGGATGTTTTTTTTCTGGATTTATCTCAACACGTGATCCCGACTCTTGTTCATCTAGTTTCCGTCCCGAAAGCTTACCGTAGTCCTTTAATTTTGACACATCGAAATAAACAGACTGGTTTGCCTCATAAGCAAATCCTTTATCAATTAGTTTCTTAACAAAATCTATTTGCTCTGGAATGTGACCGGTCGCACGTGGTGAAATGTCTGGCCGTAAGTTATTCAATGCATCCATATCCTCATAATAGCTTCGCATGTACAATTCAACCAATTCCATAGGTTCTACTTTTTCAAGTTTAGCCCTTTGTTCAATCTTATCTTCCCCCGCATCTGCATTATCTGTTAAGTGTCCTACGTCTGTGATGTTTTGTACATAACGTACCTTATAACCTAAATATCTCAAGTAACGGACTACTACATCAAAGCTAACATAACTCTTGGCATGACCAATATGAGGATGATCATAAACAGTTGGGCCACACACGTAGATTCCGACTCTTCCTTCTTCATGAGGAGTAAAAACATCCTTTTGTTTTGTCAATGTATTGTATATTTTCAATGTCACTTCTAATTTACCTCTATTTTTCAGAATGCCGTTTATTGTAGATTATGGCCCTGTTTCTTCCTACTGCCTTGGCATGGTAAAGGGCCTTGTCCGCAAATTCTATAAGTTCCTTACCATTTGATGGTTGATGAAGTATTGCAGACGCTACTCCAACACTTACGGTTACTACTATTGTATTGATTCCGTCACCATGTACTTTCTCCTCGCAAGTAGAGCGAATTTTTTCTGCTAAAATCATGGCTCCTTCAATACTGGTATTGGGAAGGAGTACCATGAATTCTTCCCCACCATATCGAAAGGAGAAATCCTGTATTCTTGTGGTTTGTTGTAAACAACCAGAAATTCCACGCAATACTAAATCACCAAAGGTATGTCCATAGACGTCATTTATCTTTTTGAAATGATCTAAATCAAACATAATGCATGACAGTTCGTTTTTATATCTAATGGCACTGGAAAACTCCTTCTCAAGAATTTCCGCCAAATAACGGCGGTTATATAAACCTGTGAGTTCGTCACGGATTGAAGTATCTTTCAATAAAACATTTTGTTTTTCAATTATTTTTTTGGTGTTTTCTAATTCATTTACCATTCTTTGCAGTTTATTTTTAGTATCTTCAAGTTGTATCTTTTGTTTGTTCATATCAAGAAATACATCGACTTTGCTTCGTAAGATATCCGGGTCTAACGGTTTGAACAGATAATCTACTGCCCCTTTGTCGTATCCCTTGAAGACATATTTTTGTTCCTTACTTATGGCGGTTACAAATATAATGGGTATGTGTTTTGTTTCTTCATTTCCACGTATCAGTTCGGCAGTCTCAAACCCGTCCATCTCAGGCATCTGAACGTCAAGGAGGATAAGTGCAAAATCGTACTCAAGGATCAAGGCGAGGGCATCATTACCGGATGTTGCCTTCACGATGTTCAAATCAGGCTTCCTCAGGAGCTTTTCAAGTGACATAATGTTTTTTGGCATGTCATCTACTATAAGAATGTTCTGTTTTCTTATCTTTTGCTTTTTTGCTATCTCTGTCATGTTAATTTGCGGTTATAGATTTTGTATTGGAATTGCAAAGTAAAAGATTGCCTGCAAGAGGAGGTCGTATTCTATTTTTTCATTTTCGCTTGGGTTGTCCATGACAATTAATACAACCACACCCTCAACATCGAAAGCAGCCTGTCTACATCAACAGGCTTAGCCAGGTAGTCACTGGCGCCAGCTCGATACATTTGGAGCGATCGCCTTTCATTGCCTTTGCTGTCAATGCGATTATAGGAAGGTTTTTGAACCGTTCCTGTTTTCTGATTTCTCCCATGGTCTTATATCCATCCATTTCAGGCATCATGATATCCATTAGCACTAGATGAATATCCGGATTATTGTTTAAGCTTCTCAAAGATTCTTTGCCATTTTTTGCGACTAATACCTGTATATCTTTATCTTCTAGAATCTTTTTGATTGAAAAAACATTTCGCATGTCATCGTCTACTACCAGTATCTTTTTGTCTGCCAGAATTGCTTCCTTGTCATGAATCATTCTAAGTATTTTTTGTTGTGCTTCAGGAAGGTTTGCTATAACACGATGCAGAAATAATGTGCTCTCATCAAGGAGTTTTTGATGCGAAGCAATTCCCTTAACAATGGTTGATTCTGCATATTCGTCTATTATTTTCCTTTCTTGTTTCGTAAGATTTTTACCAGTATAAACTATAATGGGGAGTTGAGTGATATCTTCGGTATTTCTGATTTTGTTGAGCAATTCGATACCTGACATATCCGGAAGCCCGAGGTCTAAAATCATACAGTCAAACTTTCCGGACAATATCTGATTATAGGCTTCCTTGGCGGTTGAGGCAATAGTAGTCCTGACATCTCCGCTACTAATAATTTTGGTAATAAATTCTACTTGATGTGCATCATCTTCCACGATAAGAAGGTCTTTTACTGGTTTTGAAATCATTTTGTTGAATTTTTCATACACATGCTTAATTTCCTCCAAGCTCACTGGCTTTGTCAGGTAATCTATGGCCCCCATTTTCTTGGCATCTAATTTTTTGTCAGATACCGATATGATGTGAATCGGAATATGGCGGGTTGATAGATTTTCCTTCAGTCTTGACATGACTCCCCAACCGCTGATACCCGGAAGCTGGATATCCAGGATTATGCCACTCGGCTTGTAATATTCTGCAAATTGAAGACCCGTTTCCCCATCTCCTGCGACCAGGCATTTGAAACCATGTTCACGTGTTAAGTCCCTGAGAATTTTTAGGAATTTAGGATCATCCTCAATGATCAGGATGGATTTGTCTTTGGGAGCAATTATTTTTCTGTCATCCTCAATTGCCTCAAATGCATCTTCCCTGCCGGATGGCGTCTCTGTTTGGCTGATTTGAGTTGAGGGTTGTGGAGTGCGAGTTTCCAGTTTCAAGTCTCCAGTTTCAAGTTGTTCTGTTTCAACCTCTGACTCGAAAGTCTCCGGTAGATACAGTGTAAAAGTACTCCCTTTACCATGTACGCTCTCGATGCTGATTTCTCCCCCGAGCAATATGGCAAGTTCTCTTGAAATTGAAAGCCCGAGCCCCGTTCCACCATATTTCCCGCTTGTAGCGCCGTCGGCCTGCTGAAAGGCTTCAAATATTAATTTCTGTTTTTCTTCAGGAATACCTACTCCAGTATCTGAAACTGAAAATGCAACAACCCTTGTACGATCAACACCTTTCTTGGATAGTTGGGTTTCATTGTATTGATCATCAGGACGACTGATATGCAGCGTGACTCCGCCATCACTCGTAAACTTGAATGCATTGGAAAGGAAGTTCTTCACGACCTGCTCCACCCTTTGCCTGTCTGTACGGATATGATTGGGCAAGTCATCGGCAATATCCACATTCATATATAACTTCTTTTCTGCGGTAACAGGCTTAAAATTTCGTTTCATGGCAGTAGAAAATTCCTGCAAATTCGTATCCTCTATATGAATGTCCATCTTCCCTGCCTCTACCTTGGAAAGGTCCAGCACATCGTTGATGAGTTGCAGGAGTTCAGAACCTGAAGAATGAATGGATTGTGCAGACTCCACATCGTCTTCTGTTAGATTGCCATCTTTATTGTCCGCAAGAAGTCTTGATAAAAGGAGGATGCTGTTTAGGGGCGTCCTGAGTTCATGAGACATGTTGGCTAGAAATTCTGATTTGTACTTACTGCTTAGTTCTAAGTCCCGCGCTTTTTCTTCAATAACCCTTTGGGCATCTTTAAGATCCTTATTCTTTCTTTCTACGTCTTCTTTTTGTTCTTCGAGTTCTTCGTTGATTTGGCGTAGTTCTTCTTGCTGGGCTTGCAATTTTGATTCTGATTCTTTCAAAACGATGGCTCGTTCTTCGAGCTCTTCATTTGTGGTCCTCAACTCTTCCTGTTGAGACTGAAGCGTCTCCGTCAGTTTCTGGTATTTTTCAAGCAAGGTGGCCATCTTCTCTCTAGCCGCAACCGAATTTAAGGCAATTGCAATACTCTCTGCGATTTGCTCCAAGAAATCTATGTCGGAATCAGAAAATTCGTGGAGAGCCCCCAGTTCAACAACACCTTTTGTCGTGTTATTCATTATCAGTGGAAATACAAGGATATTTTTAGGGACGGCTTCTCCCATACCAGAATGAATGTTGATGTAGTCGTCCGGACAATTGGTGATAAGGATGTGTTTTTTCCCCGAGGCAACCTGACCTACCAGACCCTCACCAGGCATGAATTCACTCGAGGTATTTTTTTGTCGGCTGTAAGCATAGGCGCCGATTAGTTTCAACCTGCTATCTTCATCAGCCATATATAGTGCTCCAATCTGTGCATTTAGATATTCAGCAAGATAGCCAATAATATTTCCACCCAGTGTTCCAATATCCTGTTCGCCCCGCATTCTTACGTTCAGTTCCGTTTGGCCGGTTTTGAGCCAGCTATGGGCATCGTTTTTTTCCATCGTCAGGCGCAAGTTGTAAAGCATATCATTAAAGCTATCGGCTAATTCACCAATTTCACTTCTGGATTTTATTTCAATTTCATGGTCGAGTTGCCCTTCAGCGACGCGTTTGGCTGCTCTTGACAGCATGGAGATCGGACCAGTTATGCTTCGAGTAATAAGGAAACACAATATAAACATTGCCACTGTAGATCCACCAGTCAAGCCAGAATAAATGATGACAGAGACCATCTTTTCAGAGGATAATTTTGTTGCATTCTTAAGAATATCTTGTAGTTGAGCGTCCTCAACCTTCTTCAAATCGTCTATTCGCCTTGTTGTGGTGTTAAAGACATGTTCGGGTTTCAACCCAAACTTGCCTTCATCGAGTTTCTCACTGATTCGCATACGGATATCCGTTACAGCCTTAATATTGGCCTCGCTTAGTTTTGTGCGAAATTCTTTCAGTATTCCTTCTGTTATTTGGTACTTAAACGCTGCAAGTAATGCATTCTGTCCTTTAGATACCTCCATCCATTTGTGCATATCTGAGTTAGTAACAGGTTTGTCTTCGGCTACGATACCCGTTATTATTGCCCTTTCGGTTCCAGCCATTTCCTTGGCCATCATGAAATTGACACAGGCCGTAAATGGGAATGAAAGTTCGGAATTCTTAATAATTACACTTGCTTCCTGAAAGGATCCTATGATCTCTGCTATTATCTCGGTGTAGAGTTCATTAGATTCATTCTTTTCAATTGACAGTGATGTAATCTTTTCCCTGATAGAAGGTAGTTTCCAAAGATTTCTCGAGGAAGTATTGACCCGCCTGGCAAACTTATAGCCTAAATTTTGAATATCCAATGATTTTATGTCTTTGTCCAGGACAGCGTAATACTTGTCTGTAAGACGACTTTGCTTTTTCATCATGTCGGTCATATTATTTCCGTCACTGGCGATGTATCCTGCCGATGCGCCAAGCTCTCTTTGCAACTGGTGAACAACTTGACTGGCTACCACTATATAGTCAGCGATACTGCTAATCTGATTAGCCTGTTTCTTCGCATCCAGTTCACGGAATAGGAGAATTGACATGAATCCACCTACTATCAGTGCAGGGATTAATGCCAATATTATCAACTGTTTCACCAATCCTATTCTAAAAGAATGTTTGCTGGCTTTCTGTTTTGTACGTAAATCTTCGTTCTTCATGTGGAAGTTGGATTTTGTGATTTTTTAATTAAACGTAGGCCATTTGAAAAAATGATTTTGCTGATATCCAGTCCACAAATACATAAATCTTGGGGAATCACCATCTATTGGCGAGGCATTTATGTCAATCTTGACTGTACGATCACCAAATAAGCTGTCTGCCGAACTTGCAAAGATTTCTGATAGATTAAACATTCTTTTGTACTTTATGACTTTTGCTTCCTTTAAACCTGTCATTTCTTTGGCTAATGTAATTGCGTCCTCAATATAACCTAGTTGATCTACCAGACCATTATCCAGTGCCTGTTTTCCAGTATATATTCTACCGTCTGCCAGCTTTCTGACATCTTCTATTTTCATGTTTCTGCCGTCTGAAATAATCTTCACAAACCTTGTATACATTTCGTCAACTATGTCATGTAAAACCTTCTTCTCTTTGTCAGACATCTTTTTAAGTGGTGAACCTATATTCTTCATATCTCCCGACTTTATAGAGGTATCTTCAATACCGTATTTTTCTACTAGATTAACTATATTAATAAGAGGCATAATTACGCCTATACTTCCCGTAATTGTCGTTGAGTGTGATACTATTTTGTCAGCGGCGGCAGAAATATAATATGCGCCTGAGGCTGCGACATCCTGCATACTGACGATTACGCTTTTGTTTGTCTTTTCTTTGAATTCTAAGATTTCTTTATAAATAATATCACTTGCTGTTATTCCACCACCAGGGCTGTCAATTTCCAATATCACAGCCTTTACGTTATTGTCATTACGCGCTTGTTCAAGTTGTTTTTTCACGTTGCTTACAATACTTGATGCTTCAAAAAGAAGTTTTTTAGTTGTTTGCGCCGTAATAATACCCTTTATTGGAATTAAAGCTATTTTATTAGTACCTGATCCTTCTATTATTACTTCAGTAAGTTTTTTGGCCTTTTCTTCCTCCAAATGTGGTGAAAGAGCAGCTTTAACAATTAGAAGACCCATCAACGAGAATAATAGTACAACGGTACAAAGAAAAAAGAATATTGCCAGTGAGGTTGAAATCCAAAAACCTAATCTGCTACTTTTCTTATTGTCATTCATAATGAATTTAAAATCTGTGGTAATAAATGACTAATCCTCACACAAAGACACAAAGAGCACAAAGATTGACTTTATTTGAGTTCTCCGTTTATAATTCTTGTTATTCCGTCCTTCATCAAGTCTTCGCCAAAGTTCAATAAGTAGCCCAGCTACATCCTGTCAGCCTAAGATATGTTAATACTTGTTTCTTATTTGCTTTTGTGACAGATTCAATCGATTTTAATTCCAGGATTACCTTGTTTTCAATAATAATGTCTGCCCTGAATCCTTCGTCGAATTTTATCCCATCATATTCTATTGATACCGGCACTTGCCTATCAACTTTTAAACCATGCTTCTTTAGCTCATGAGTTAAGACAACTTCATACACAATTTCGTAAAGACCGGAACCAAGTGCTCTATGAATTGCAATTGCAACATCAACTATAACTTTCCCAATCTCATTTTCAGTCATTATTCTTTGTGCCTTCGTGTGATTATTTTTTTAAGTGTTAAACTTTTCTACATTTCCTATCTTGTCTGCTTATGTAATCATTAATTCTGAATCTAGGTATCCCCATTCCCCATATCTTTTTTTCGTATATGGTAAATATTCTATACCAATATAGTCAAGTATCTTTCCTACTATGAAATCCACTTGATCATCAATAGTTTTCGGATGGTAATAGTATCCAGGCATGGCAGGTAGAATGCAAGCTTGTGCCCTTGATAATTTCAACATACCTTCCAGATGAATGGATGTTAATGGGGTTTCACGAGGTACGACAACTAACTTTCTTCCCTCTTTCAAGGTTACACTAGCGGCACGCTGAATAAGATTGGATGCAACCCCGTTTGCAATTGAACAGAGTGTGTTCATACTGCATGGTGCTATAATCATTGCTTTGGTTTTAAAACTACCGCTTGAGATGGATGCCGCAATATCTGATACATGATGATAAGTTATACAATGATTTTTCCTGTCTATGAATTTACCAACATCAAAATCATTTAGGTTTAAGCAAAGATTTGATTCTCTTTCTATCACTTTTACGGCAGGTTCAGATATACTTAAGTGAATAGAATAAGATTTATCATTCAAGACCTGCAAAAGGCGTTGTCCATAAACTATACCGCTAGCTCCCGTAATGGCTACTATTATGTTTTCCATTTAAAGATATCCATTTATACTAATACTTGTAGAAACTTTTCTTTATATTCTTAATATTATCACCAATTTTAACATAAATTTCTAGTCAATTACTCTCTTTATTTTTTTAGTCTCATTAAAAGTTAAAAGTGCCTGCCTGACGGTAGGCGGGAGCTAAAGTTGTAGTAAAACCCCGCTCAGCGTGGTAAAAAACATTATCTTTAACTTTAGGCATTTTAGACACTTCAAACTTGGTTACGGCTGTGCCGCACTTATATAAGACTTATGAATTATCAAGACATCATAAATAGCATGTGTATATACTGCAATTCCTAAACCACGAAAGACAAAAATTGCCGATAAGATAATTCCAGCGACAAAACGGAACGAGAAACTATGAATTGAGAAACTATCCCCTGTTGTTCCTATATAATGCATAATAGAAAAGACACAAGCACATATTAGTATACTAAAAAGAGAACCTATTATTGCATTAATTTTAAATACTTTAACAAAGAGTAAATAAAAGGCGCTTAATAGCAGAAGCCGAAAGAGTATTTCTTCATAAACGCCTGCTCCTAAGGAAAGAATGATTCCCTTCGCGAAACTATGTACATTTAAATTAGTAACATCTAGTGGTAATAGCCCATATACCAAAAACAAAATTACATATCCAAGGAAAAAGGCATAAGCCGCGCTTTCTAAAAACATAGGAATAAAGATTCCACAGCTTAAACGATTTTTTTTCTCAATGTAAAATATCGAACAGAATGAGATGATGATAATTAAGGAATTGAATACCAGAGTAGCACTGTTTCCAAATATTTCTAATGGTCTTTTTACGATAATGTCTGCAGTATTTTTTATTTCAGAACCGTATAGGATTATTCCAATTTCGTAAAGGACTAAAAGGGGTAGAATAAAAAGAAAACTCTTCGGTAGATTACTTGAACGACTAAAATAATCACTCATAAGAAAAAAAAGATTACAAATAACCCAAAAGGCCAACAGTAATAAGAAAAAAGATGTAACTTACCAGTCGTGACGATTTTTATTAAAATACGTAAGGAGATGTAACCGGTTATTGCTGCAACAATACTTCCAATTATAATAAAAGAAATCTCATCACTTTTGAGAGTAATGGTGTCTTTCATCATCACCGCCATTGCTCCCAGAATTGCAGGTATTGCCAATAAAAAGGAAAACTTAGCGGCCGTTTCTCTATCAATTCCCCTAAAAGTGGCTGTAGCAATTGTCGTACCTGACCGTGATATACCGGGAGTTATTGCAAATCCTTGCACAGTGCCTATTATCAAAGCGTCAAAAATACCCAAATCTTTTTTATTACTATTGACTCTTAAATTCATTTTAGTAAACCAGAGCACAGTGCCAGTTACAAGTAGCATATATCCTGCTATTACTGGCTTATTGAAAAGACTCTCGAATACATTTCTGAAAGAAAATGCTATAATGGCTGTGGGTATTGTGCCAATTATTACAAGAAGAAAGATACGTGTATGAATGTCGTTTCTAAAGATGTTAATAAACCCTTCACCGGAGACTAATTTTTTACAGGATAGACAAACACTTTTTAGAATTTTGAATATATCTTTATAAAATACTCCTAAAATGGCCAAAAGTGTACTAAAGTGCAAAGATATTTCCCAGATAGCACCCTGAATTTCAATGTCTAAGTAACTTTTGATGACTACGAGGTGACCAGAACTGCTAATTGGTAAGAATTCTGTTAGACCCTGTATTATTCCCAGTATTATGGATTTTATTAACATTCACTAATTTTTCTAAGTATATCAGTCACTATGTATAGTGTCAATAATTTTACTTTTGCCGCATTTTAAAATAATGTTGACAAAGGCACCTTGTATGTTAGAATTTTCATGTCATTATAAATAAGATTCTTAAGGGGAATACTGTGATGATCCACATGGAATTATCAAGAATAATGATTTCAGAAACAAGCGACCATCAAATAATTGTTCTTAAAGAGAAGGGCGGTCAAAGGAGCTTTCCGATAGTTATAGGTCTACACGAGGCATGGGCAATTGATAGAGCCGTAAAAGACATTCCAACACCAAGGCCGCTTACACATGACTTACTTGCAAGCGTAATAACGCAGTTAAGTGGAGGCATTGAAAGAGTTGAAATAAGTGATTTAAAAAACAACACTTTCTATGCCAAAATTATCATAAGTCAAAATGGTAGTAGATTGGAAATAGATTCAAGACCAAGTGATGCCATCGCATTAGCTATGCAAGGTGAAACACCGATATATGTAGCTAAAAAGGTTCTTGAAGAAGTCTGTAAGTGGGAAAACTTATAGACAGAAAAAAACATCATACATTAGGGGTCGTCCTTGTCTGACCTTTCCCGATTTGAGTGTTTCGGATGACGAAAAGTGGATATCATAGGAGGGATGGCCGAGTGGACTAAGGCGGCAGTCTTGAAAACTGCAGTCCTGAGGAATCGGGACCGTGGGTTCGAATCCTACTCCCTCCGCCATTACAATTGACTATTTATTATTGAATATTGATTATTTACTTATTGTTAAATGTCACATTTGAGATTTGCTTATTATTGCCCAACCAATAAATTTGCTAACAATCAATCGTCAATCTTCAATATTCAATCGCCAATCCGGAGAGGTGGCTGAGTGGTTGAAAGCGGTGGGTTGCTAACCCATTGTCCTGCTGATAGTGGGACCCCGGGTTCGAATCCCGGCCTCTCCGCCAGCTCATAAAATCTTAATCCTTCCAATAAGCATAAACTCACACACAAGTAGAAGTATTTTACTTTTAAAATTGGGTCTTTAGTTGGTTTTCCTACCCGCCTGCCGAATGTGTCACAAATATAAAAATACACTCAATGTCATTCTGAACGAAGTGAAGAATCTTTTGTTTGCGCTCGCGATAAACTCCGTGAAGAATCTAATGATTACAATAGGTTGCAAAATCTAGATTCTTCGGCTAAAGCCTCAGAATGACATTATGATACAGCCTGCTGTCGAATGGCGAGGAATTACTCTCTAATTTTAAGAGCTTCTTTTTCAATGAAATTCCAGAAGAGTATCCTCCAAGGCATCCGTCAGAACGTATTACACGGTGACATGGTACTATCGGAGGTACAGGGTTCTTCCCAACGGCATTTCCAACGGCCATGACTGCATGTACATTACCAATTGATTTTGCTATCCATTTATAAGTTTGCACTTCTCCGTAAGGTATTTCACTGACTTTATTCCAGACCTTTCTTTGGAACTTTGTTCCTATACTTAAATCTAATAAAGCTTTGAAATTTACTCGATGACCATTAAAGTAGTCAAATAGTTCATTTCTTATACGCTTTAATTTATTATCATCTCTGGTTGCCCCTTTCTGAAACCGTGTCTTTAGAATTGACAAAAATTTAGCCTCTGATATTCTTGAAAAATTAACAAGACATACACCTTTAATGGTTTTTGCAACAAAGATGAGGCCAAAGGGAGAGTCGAAGCAGGAGTAATGGATTTTGTCTGTCATTCACCTTTATGACCAAAAGTCAGTCTGATTGCCTTTATGATGCCGACTATTATGGAAGATATAAAAAGGATGGTTAACAATATCGAAACAATATAAGTGATTATTTTCCACGAGTTATCTAACACTTTATCCCACCATTTATACCCCAATAGAGATATTCCAAACCACTCCAGGGCAAATAAAGCGGATCCTAAAATAATAAAGCCCGGCACTATATACTTTATATCACCTTTGTGTGGCGCCATAGATACAGTGAAAATAATGGACGCTATTATGAATATGATAGAACTTATACTTTGAAAACCACTCTTCCAGAATGCGTTGAGTGTCAGCCATATCATATCCAGGAAGTTTTTTGCATAATCGAATACTGCTTTGATAGAAAATGTCACTTCATTTGGCAGTGATTCATCTACCCGAATGGGATTTCCAAGGATTATGGAGATTAATATAATGATGAATGCACACCCAAAGATAGGAGATGTAGCTATAAAAAAGTCAAATAGGAAAGGGACCTTTGGTTTGTCGTATTTTATACTACCATTTTCAAGCTTAAAAATATTTAATTCTTTTATGGTAGTACCAGTGATCAGGCACAAGAAAGCGTGGCTAAGTTCGTGTATTACGGCGCCGGGGAAAAGAAAGAAATTGACGGCCTTTGAATTTAGATACTTTGACCATAGCTTTTCAATACCGAAGCTTGTGAAAACAATCACAATAAAACCAAAAGCGAAAGCCAAGTATACCGTTTCAGGACTCCCCGTATTTCTGGGATAAAGTTTATATAATAATACGAAAAAAGAGTGTAATCATTTTCCTGATTTAATGTTCTACCACACCGTTCGGCTGAGCCCTTCGATACGCTCAGGGCGGTGAGCTTGCCGAATCCACTCACGCCGATGCCTTCGGTGTGTTAAAGAAAAATGTCTAATAACAGCTTTTGTAGGGTGGATTCGCTTCGCTTAATCCACCCTACACCTGATCTAAATTAGATCGACAAGTTTTTTTAAAGTAACAACCTCTCTGAGTCGTAGACTCTACGAGTCGGAGACCGGTTGAGCCAAAACCAAACAGCTTTATAATTTAGCTATTCTTTATATGTTGTGGTATTTCCCATTTATACGTTAAGGGAAAGTTTGAAAACCGTAGGTTTTCATTTGACAACCTGGACGAACCAGAATAAACGAAATATTTAACCTTCTTGGTTCTGGCTCGTCCAGGTTGGGACTTTAGGTTAACAAACCTTTTATAAGATGTCAATTATATAATATACTTTTATCTTGCTTTTGCATCTTTCGTAGTTATTATTAATTGAGCTATGGGGACGTAGCTCAGCCTGGGAGAGCGTCCCGTTCGCATCGGGAAGGTCGGGGGTTCGATTCCCCTCGTCTCCATATTATGTATTTAATCTTTTTGATATAACTTAATGTCTTTTCCCGGAAGAAATATGTTGAATGCCCCTCCTATCCCTCCAACCTTATATATTGTGATAGTTTTCTTAACTCCTTTAGGGAATTACCGGAGATAGACATACCTATTAATTAGAGAGTTTCTTTCTTTGCGATTCTTGCTGGAACAACCATTACTGGACATGGGGATTGGCGGACTACACGTTCTGCTATACTTCCCAATAAAAAGTGTCCCACCCCAGTTCTTCCATGAGTTGACATCACTATGAGATTCACATTATGAGCTTCTGCAAATTCAATTATTCCTTGATAAACATCTTTCGAAGGTTCAAACACGAATGTTTCTATAGGAAAACCTGAGAAGTGTTTTTGTGCTATTTCTTTAATTCTCTCTGAAGCCTGTTTGTGTATTCTCTGTATTATATTCTTTTTGTCATCATTCGCCACGCCATACTCAAATTTATCTTTTGTTGGTATCACGACATCAATCACTTTTAAAAGAGTAATTTTGCTTTTCTCTTTTCCTATGAGTTGGACTTGCTCCTTTGCATAATCAAATGCTGCTTCAGCCTCTTCTGAAAAATCAGTCGTCACAAGAATATGCTTCATAACTTTTCATCCTCCAATATACTACTATATGTAGTTTATTGTTGGATTTATACTATAGTAAACTGCATTGTCAAGAAGAAAGTAATATTGAAAAATATAATTATTGCTTGAAAAATTAATATCAGGATACACAGGGATATAACAGGCCTGCCAAAAGACGCGTCGGGTAAACCTGCCAGACGAGCAGTGTGGTGGAACTGCCCGACCATTCCCGCCAGAATGCACATCGGGCTGGCGTACCGGCACGGTCGGCGATGAATTGTTTGGCGGACCCCATAATTCTTTAAATAAACGTTATTTTAGGGTTTTTTAGGTTAAGGTTTGCGTGTATGTGACGATAAGAAGTCAATTAGTCTGTACTTTGTATTCATTTCTCTCACTTCATTTTCTTTCGTATTGTAATTTATAAAGATGGTCAGAATCAATAAGAAATTCTAAATTGTTATAGCCATGTTTTTCTGTGTTTTTTCTATTGATTTAGTAGGTGTAAACTCTTATATTTATAGTTTATTATTACATTTACTTTTACATAGAACGATATACTAAAAATGATTGGATGGGATGATAAATATAGTGTGAATGTATCAATGATTGATGATGAGCACAAAAAATTCATTGACATTATCAATAAAGCAATTGTTGCAAAGCAACACGATAATAATCCAAAAGAGGTCGCGGGAATAATAGATGAAATGCTTGTGTATGCACATAAGCATTTTAAGGGTAGTGTCAAAAGTTTCATGAAAAAACGAGAACCGAGGAGACTTACATGATAAAGTTTGGATACCCGGACTATCTATTCCATAAAAATGAACACCTCGATTTTTCTAATGAAACACTCGCTTATAAGCATAAAATAATTAGCGGCGATTATCATATTGCAAAAGAAATACTTGTAAAACAATAACCTTATACTTCTATATATCACCGAAAAAACCTCTCTCAGTGGAGTCGCCCATATGCCTGTCACCTGATATCACTATTAAATTCCGCCAAATGTTTTTTTCGTGGTTGACAAACAATTAGATAGCAAATAAAATGATAACCTAACAGAGGAATATACTATGTTAAGGTGTACAAGTCTGGTTGGTTATTCTTTTGGAAGTCTCATGTAGCCGTTTTTTGAATGTAAAGCTTTGCGCTATTATTATAATGGGGGGTGTTGGTGTCGGGGAAAAGCCTTGTTAGTAATTTACCTAGTTTTGGGCTTATCTGGGTAGCTTCGCCGCCAAACGCCCCTTTTTAGTCCTCTTGGCATTCGCAATACAATTGTAGATCTTCAGCTCATTAATCATTCTTTAACTAGTACTGTTTTTGGCATTGCATGAACAGTACTATCACCACTATTAAAAACTTCTCGTGAATAATATAAAACTTGTTATAGAATATGACGGTACGAATTATGCAGGTTGGCAACAACAGAAGAAGGAAAAAACAGTTCAGGAAACGCTTAAAAAAGCTATTGAGAAAGTTGTTAACGAAAAGATAACGCTTCATGGTGCTGGGAGGACAGATGCTGGTGCTCATGCGCTTGGCCAGGTTGCAAATTTTGAAACAAAAGCTAATCTTTCAACATGTAATTTAATTCAGGCAATAAATTTCTACCTTCCAAAAGATATCGTAGTTAAGTCTGCAAAAAGGGTGTCTAAGAAGTTTCATTCCAGATATAGTGCAAAATCAAAGATTTACCGTTACACTATTTTAAATAACAGTACCAGATGTGCTATCAACAAAAAATTTTGTTATTATTACAATGCAGATTTAGATATTGAAAAAATGCAAATGGCATCAAAGGCCTTAATGGGTAAACACGATTTCAGTACATTCAAATCAAAATCGGATAATACCTGCCCGACATCCCCGCCTGCCATTAGTCGGGCAGGGTTCAGGCGGGTAAATAGTGTGAGAACGATTAAGAAATTGGAAATAAAAAAAAAGGGGAAACATTTATTGTTCACAATAGAAGCAGATGGATTTTTGTATAAGATGGTAAGATCAATAGTTGGAACATTACTTGAAGTTGGTAGGGGGAAACTGACAATAAAAGAATTTAAAAGAATATTAAAGTCGGGAATCAGATCAAAGGCCGGGGCTACTGTTCCTGCAAGGGGTTTGTGCCTTTTAAAAGTTAAGTATTAACGATACAGTTTTAACTTGCTAAACAAGAATAGCATTTGTTAGAATCAAAAAATAACTTTAACCGAAAATAGACTCTGGAATCCTCCATGCTGTGAGACTATAAAAAAAGTTCAATCTTTGAATATTTCACCTTAAAAAACTTATTCATTATATTATGAAAAAAATACAGTGCAAACATGTAGCTGAAATCTTTGGGTATACATTACAACGAAATATGATGTGGAGGTCTAAAGACCTCCGCTACATTTTGCGAAGCAAAATGCAATAAATTGGCGGGCTGAAGGGAGCTAATTTACAATGACAATTAGTATTCAAGATTTTTCTGAAATAGATTTAAGAGTAGCAGAAATAATGGATGTCGAAGAACATCCAAATGCAGATAAACTGTTGGTATTAAAAGTTGATGTCGGTGATGGTGGAGGAGAGAGGCAACTAGTAGCGGGAATAAAGAATTATTACAGTCCGGAAGAACTTATCGGGAAAAAGATCATTATTGTCAATAACCTTGCATCGGCAGTTTTAAGAGGTGTGGAAAGTCAGGGTATGCTTCTTGCTGCAAGGGATGATAAAAATGTTGTCCTGCTTACTACGGAAAAGGACATAAAATCTGGTTCTAAAGTTCAATAATCATTAACCCGAATGTAAAATGTTAACAAATCATGGAAAGGCTCCACAAAATTCTTGCACAGGCTGGACTGGGTTCCAGACGGAAATGTGAAAGCTTAATAGAATCTGGACGTATATCAATTGATGGTAGACGTGTTACAAAGCTGGGTCAAATGGTTGATCCAACTAAGGAAAATATTTACTGTGATGGCGAACTTATAAAAAGACAGAAAAAGATATATTATCTTCTTAACAAACCCAGAGGATATGTATGTACGAATGTTAAAGGTTCTAAGGATCCCAGAGCCATAGATTTATTAAGTCATATAGAGCAGAGAATATACACTGTCGGTCGGTTGGATAAAGATAGTGAGGGGCTTATTATATTAACTAATGATGGTGAATTAGCAAATCTACTTTCTCATCCAAGGTATGGGATCGAAAAGACTTATAGTGTAGAGGTTAAGGGAAGAATAACAAACGAGTCAGTACGAGTACTCAAACGGGGTATTTGGATTTCTGATGGCAAGGCTTTACCAGCCAGAGTTAGAGTCATACATAGAAGGTATAAATCCAGTACCTTAGAGTTAGTACTTAAAGAAGGAAAAAATAGAGAAATCAGACGTATACTTGCAAGAGTAGACCACCCGGTAGTTTCACTGAAAAGAGTTAAGATCGGACATCTGAAAATGGATCCTAAACTAAAGGTTGGCAAATACAGGCCTTTAAACAAGGGAGAGATTGAGAGTTTATACTCGTTGGCTATTTCTTGTTAATATATTTGTAATTGCTCAATATCAAGTGGAATATCATGCTGTTCAGCGAGATTGTCAACCCCGCTTTCGCAGGGCCAAGTTCAGCTTTCGCAGGGATTCCAGTAGTTAGTGCTGGAATCCTTCCGAAAGGAAGGGTACATAACTCCACTTGATATTGAGCAATTACATTTTTTTTAATACATTTAAAGAAAGATGGAGAAAATATAAATGACGCAGTTAAAACAAGCAAGGTTAAACAAAATAACACCGGAGATGGAGCTAATTGCACAAATTGAAGACTGCAATGACGAAAGTATCAGATTGCTCATTGCTGATGGAAAGGTTGTTATTCCACACAATCGAAAGCATACGGTGAAAAAAATCTGTGGTATAGGTAATGGTCTCAGAACCAAAGTTAATGCTAACATTGGCACATCAACTGATTATCATAGTGTGGAAGATGAGTTAAAAAAACTTCATGCAGCAGAAGAAGCACAGGCGGATGCCGTTATGGATCTCAGTACAGGTGGAGACCTTCGAAGAATTAGACGAATGATAATGGAAAATTGTTCGGTTACTATAGGTAGTGTGCCAATTTATGAAGCTGCAGTTGATGTTGTTAAGAGTAAACATTCCGTTAGAGATATGACTGCAAATAGCATGATTGAAGCGATAAAGTGTCATTGCGAAGATGGGATTGATTTTATCACCGTTCACTGCGGTGCAACACGAGGAGTTTTAAAACATCTGATAGATGACAAAAGAGTATGTGGAGTTGTAAGTAGAGGAGGTTCTTTTCTTGTAGATTGGATGTCTTTTCATAACAAAGAAAATCCTCTTTACGAACAGTTTGATGAAATATTATCAATTGCTTATGAATATGATGTGACCCTGAGCCTAGGTGATGCATTGAGGCCCGGTGCACTGGCAGATGCCTTTGACAGGGCGCAGGTTTATGAATTAAATGTATTGGCTGAACTTACTCAAAGGGCGTGGGATGCAAATGTACAGGTAATAGTAGAAGGTCCTGGCCATGTTCCACTTAATCAGATTCAATCACAAATCCAATTACAAAAAGAGCTATGCAAGGGTGCGCCATTCTATGTACTTGGACCAATTGTAACAGACATTGCACCAGGTTACGACCATATAACATCTGCGATAGGAGGCGCTGTCGCAGCAGCTGCGGGAGCTGATTTCCTGTGTTATGTTACTCCCACAGAACATCTGAGCCTGCCAAAACCTGATGATGTGCATGATGGAGTTATTGCCGCAAGGATTGCAGCCCATGCTGCCGATATAGCAAAGGGTATAAAGTCGGCCTGGGAATGGGACGAGACTATGTCTCAACTCAGGAGAAAACGTGATTGGGAAGGACAGTTCTCTACATGCATTGATCCAGCGCACGCTAAAAAGATTAGAGAGAAAGGCACTCCACAGGATGTTGACGTATGCTCAATGTGTTCTGAATTCTGTGTCTTTAAGGTGGCAGATGAAGGTGATCATAGTTAAACACATTGACATAGAGGGGCCGGGTACAATTGCAGATTTCTTAGATGACAACGACGTCCCTTGCGAAGTAATCGATATCTTCAATGGTGAATCTTTACCAAATTCCCTCTCTGGCACCTCCGCTGTTATTATACTCGGAGGACCAATGAACGTGTATGAAGAAGATAAGTATTCTTTTCTTAAACAAGAAGATGAATTTTTAAAAGAGGTCATAGAAGAAGATTTACCGACATTAGGTTTTTGCCTTGGTGCTCAATTAATTGCCAAGGCAAAAGGAACAATAATAAAAAAGGCTCCTGAAAAGGAGATAGGCTGGTTTAAAGTATCGTTAAACGAGAACGGTTCAAATGATCCTATATTTCAAGGATTTCCAGGAGAGTTTGATGTATTCCAATGGCATGGTGATACGTTTGATATTCCTGATGGGGCTGTTAAACTTGCCGAATCAAAGCTTTGTACAAATCAAGCATTTAGGATAGGCAATAATGTCTATGGTCTACAATTCCATATTGAAGTAACTGATGAAATGATTTATCAATGGATGGATTCTTATAGAAGCGAGATCGACTCCTTAAAGGGTTTAGTAAATCCTGACCAGATTATTTCTGATACGAAAATAAAATCTGAAAATTACAAGGCACAAGCAAGACAATTCTGCTTAAATTTCTTTAAGTTTTTACGACCTTCCTAATAATTAGATGACATGCAGGAGGTATTTTTGTGGAACCAATACGAGAGTCAATATTGAAATGCCTGGATGATTTTTCTTCTGATGATGATAAACTTATCTCGGAGCTTAATCGCCTTATCGAGAAAGAAGGTAACGAGGCGTATCCGGTCATTTTCAGTGTTTTAACACACCTTGATTTACAACCTAATACGGCTGGAGATTACTGGGAGCAGATTATCTCTCATCGAAATAGTATGAATAAAACCTTGGGCAGGAATGTCAATTTGAGAACGGCAATGTGTGACTACTTTTGTTCAATCAATAAATCCATGAAGAATCCCATAGTAATTGAGATCCGTGTACTTGAGGATGCACTTGATTCTTTAAAATACGACAGTCTTACAGGACTTCATACCCGGCGTACTTTAGACGATATGTTATTACGAGAAATAACTCGTGCTACTCGCTATGGATCGGAATTATCTGTTTTATTTCTTGACATTGATGATTTTAAAAAGATAAATGACAACTTTGGACATTTGGTGGGTGATGATACCTTGAAGCTTGAAGCGGGTGTTAAATCAATATTACGTAGTAATATTGCATAATATGGGCGTATATAAGCATATCATAAAATAATATGTTGACATATAT
This sequence comes from Candidatus Scalindua rubra, assembly GCA_001723765.1. Classification (GTDB taxonomy): domain Bacteria; phylum Planctomycetota; class Brocadiia; order Brocadiales; family Scalinduaceae; genus Scalindua_B; species Scalindua_B rubra. The sequence continues at coordinate 227 of MAYW01000059.1, read as the reverse complement.
GGCAATATTATGTATTATTGTCGTATATGAGGACGTCTGATGTTTCAAATGTAATAATATCAAGCATTAAAGATAAAGTTGTTGATGATTTATCTAGTATAAAAAGATACGATTTCCACGGTAATTCTGTACAAGCTATAGAGAAAAGATTCTTCGACACGATAGGAAAGGCGGGTTCCATTGGTCTAACGGCGTTGTTTTTACAAAATGATACGAAGCAAAAGATA
>MAYW01000058.1 GCA_001723765.1 Candidatus Scalindua rubra | reverse complement strand
AATTATTAACACGGACGTTCAGGCATTCGAACAATCTCAGTCCACACCCATATAAAAGCTTGGCGACTAAATCATACGGATATAAAAGATGTTTAAAAATTTCATCTATCTCTTCCCGTGATAAAACAATTGGTATATATGGTTTTCTCTTAGCCCTTGGAGTATCTTTTAAATTTTCAAAATCCTTTTTGATTACATGCCTGTAAAAAAACAAAAGGGCATTAAATGCCTGATTTTGTGTTGAAGCAGATACTTTTCGTTTAATAGCCAGAAAAGTTAAAAACTCTTTTACATCGTTTGAAGATAACAACTGCGGGTCCGTGTTTCGTGTAAAGCCCTGAAATTTCCTGACCCAAAGTGCATATGTCTTTAATGTTTTAGGTGAATAATGTCGTATCTTTATTTCTGCGGAAAGATTGCCAAGGGCTGATTTCCATTCCTGGCTTTCGTCTGAAGATTTTGTTTTCTCTGAAGCAATTTGCTCACTCTGAAACCTACCTGACCTTATCTTCTCAGTAGTTACCGTTCTGGCGGGTGTTATTTTATAGAATAAAGATATCGCGTGAGAAGCTTGCTTTTGTTGTTCTTGTGTCTGGCGCTTTTCACCCAATTTTCTAAGAAAATTCTGAAGGCTTTCGGGTTTAATACTTTGGAAATTATACTTCTGGCAAAAATCAAGATAATATCGTAACCATTTTCTATAATGATTCTGATAGTCTTGAGGGACTTTATTTTTTACCAAAGCAGTATTGAAGCGAACAGATAATTCTGATGGTATACTTATCATCGCAGGATAACATTACATAAAAGATACTATATAGTTAGCAAATTATAAAAAAATACTTGCATTTTGTCAAATATTTTATAAAATTCGTTACTATACAGAAACTATACAATAACTTGTTGGGCGGCTCATCTACAAGCTGTTTGTTAGAGTCTGCAATACGAGGAGGTGATCCTACAAACAAATTAAAGTATATGTAACAAAAAGGTTATTTTGACCAATCAAAAACGTTTATTTTAAGAATTTTTCTTATCTTTATATATAACAGGAGGTCGACAATGAGCACAATCAATTACGATAACTCGGATGGTGGCATAAACGTTAATATCAACACAGGCGACGGCTTGAGAGGTGTAAGCAGAACCGATGACGACCACAAAACCGGCGGAGACAGAGTATCGGGGAAAAGTCGGGCCATCAAGATGTTGTGGTTCGATAATGATGGGAATAGTGCGGTACTTACGGTGACCCGCACAGAGAACAGCCCCGACAGATTTGCTATCGCTGGGTTCGCTGCAATCCCGCAGGGTTTCGTAGAACTCGAGTGGCCTGAGTTTACGTTTAACTTGAACGGCTGGAAGAGGGGCGCAGAGCTCCATGTTCAGGGCCCAGGGACTGCGGCCGGTTCAGCTATCTACTCGTTCAAGGATGGGCATGGAGGAAACTGGAAAGCGGAAGTTATCGATTCCGACGAAGGGACGGAACACCGTATCACACTCACCGATCCCAATGGTGCCAACTCCTGGTTGATCACTTACGAGAACGTGGCCCCCATTGTGTGGGCTGGCTTGGCTGCACTTTATTGTCTCGGCTCTGCCATTGTGCTCAGTTTAATTACCGATTGTACGGAAGAGTGTGGTGGGAAACCTAAGAAGGTTGTGGTAAACGTCAGATTTGCCGACTCCTTCCCTTACCTTCCCGTTTGTGGAAAGGAGTGCATCTGCTGAGTATCTGAGCGCGGTAACCGTGTGGCCACCTAACAAGGCAAATTAACTCGGACAGCCAAAAGCTACGCTGCGCTCCGCTTTTGGCTGCCGGTTATTTGCGCCCGTTACGGTTAAAGGAGGAAAATGAAAAAAGATCACTAAAAATTCTTTTACAAAAATTTTTGACAAAATAATGAAAGGAGGTAGAACGACTATGGCAAACCCGTGCAAAGACTTCTGGGACGAATTGTGGAAGTGGGAAAAAGGAAAGCCACATCCGGGTGAAACGATCACGGATCCGTATCTCGCCCTCTCGCTCGCCCAAGAGAAGCGAAACGCGAGGAAAAAGCTCGAGAAAGCAAAAGCCGCAAAGAAACCCGATACTAAAAAGGAGGAAAAAAAGCTCAAGGACGTCTGCAATCGTTTCGCAAAGGTCGGCCGCCGCGTCGCCAAGAAGCTCGGAAAGTTACTGCCACAAAAGGGCGGAAAAATCGACTGGAAAGAATTCCGTCGCTGGGTGCTGTTTGGCCTCGATCCAAAAATTGCGGGCGGCAGCGGCAATAAACCAATCATCGACCTTAACTCGCTGTACCTGTGGATTCTGTTTGTTCAGGAATGGCTGAAAGAGCTCGAGGAAGAACTCGACGAAACCAAGGATATGAAGGCCAAAGCCAAGAAGGCCAAGAACAAAGTACAAGAGAACAAGATGGCCAAAAAGAAAAAACAGCTCAAGGAAGAGCTGAAGCTCTGGAAGAAATATGCATGTGTGTTGCTTGAGATCGAGATCGATCGGCTCAAGAAAGGAAAAGGGCCAACGTTCCCACCAGAGATCCTCAAGGAGTTTGAGGCCAAGAAGAAGACCCTCACAGCTATGGTGCCGGACCGTGTCGGTACTGCGGCCCACGCGTTCGCTGTGACCGAGCTGAGTCATCCATTGCTGTCCGAGATTCACGACGACGTGCTAAACTGGATCTATCGGTTAGCGCTCGGAGTCGAACTCGTAGTCCAGCCCTCTGTCTTCGTCGTGAATCGCTTCGACGATGAAGAACATCCGATCCCGCGACGAGCGCGACGAGGGTCAGGTCGTGAAACTTGAATTAAGGTCTCCATGTAAGTGTTCGCCTAACCAGCGCATGAACACGGACGCTCGTTACACTCGCGCCGGTTATGCGCAGCGTTATATGTTAATTTAATTAAGGAGAAAATAATGTTCTATAATGAAGGCAAAAAATGTTTTAAAGAAAACCTTAGCATGATAAATCCAGAGGCTGATCCTTTAACTTACAATTTAAATTCTGGTCTTTACAATCTTTTGTGTGCTGTTGAAGCAGATACAATAAAGACCCAACAATACCTTTCTCAGATCGCAAAAGAGTTGAAAAAGATATCAGAGCGTTAACACTAGACGCAGGTAAATGTAAGATATTTTCATATAACAAATCACTGGAGCTAACCTCTTTATTTTGTGCCGTTTTTAAAGTTTTAGATTCTTTTAAAGTTTTGTTCATTGTAATATCCTTTCTGCTACACGAGGTAGCTCAGTTCAGTCGTTCGCCCCGCCTGCGGCGGGGCGAATGCGGAGTTGAGGAGCAACGGTTTGTGGCGCCGCAGACGGGGCGAACAAGTCGTTGGAGCAGACACCACATCCTGTGTTGCTCCTCAACTCCGCATTATATACAGAGGAAATAAAATATGGATGATAAAGTTCGAGTTTCTTGGGAGCGTTTTTTACATCCTGAAACATTAAGAACTAACCTCATTGTAGCATCAATATATATTACTGCCTTCGAGATGCTTAAGGACAGTATTATTGATCGTATTAAGGATTTTTATTCAAGCGGATATGATAGGGAAAAAGGATTAATCATAGATGATAAATATAAGACAGAAGTATTAAAAAGAGATAAAAGTCCTCTTTATGCTTCTTTATATTGGCTCAAAGAGAATAACGTCATTGATGACAAGGATATTGAGCAATTTAATAAAATTAAAGAATGCAGAAATGAATTAGCTCATGATATTATTAACTTTATTTCTACAGGAATAAAAACCGATCCTATGCCATTATTCAACATAATGGTTGACTTACTGCAAAAGATAGAGAAGTGGTGGATCATAAATGTTGAAATAGCCACTGATCTTGACTATGCTGATGAAAAAATTGATGAGGACGGCATAATTCCTGGGCCTATAATGTCGCTACGATTATTAACTGATATAGCACTTGGAGCCGAGGAAGAATCAAAACAATATTTTAAAGCATTTAAAGAAGGAACAAAAAAAATATAACAATCGGATCGAGCTAACGGCGAATACTTAGGCGATCCTAGAGTTATTAGTGACTCATAAAGTCTCATTCATCCCCGCCGTAGCTCATCCTCATCGTTGAACGAAACCGCTTACGCGGCAGTAAATTGTAGCACAGTAAGAAGAATAGTTCTTTGACAATAATAATCCCCTGACAAAAAGATGGACAAAGTGTAATATCCATACTATCCTTCCTTTAGTATTTTATTTTATGTTTCCGATTATAAGCTAAAGGAGAGAAAAGATGGAAAGGTTAAGAGACCGTATGTTGGAGGAGATGAAGTTACGTAATTTAAGTCCACGAACGATAAGAGCCTACATGAGCCATATGGAGAGGTATAGTAAGCTTTTTGGCAAATCACCCGCATCAATGGGCGAAGCGGAAATACGCAAGTATTTACGTTATTTGCGAGAAGAGAGAAAAGTCAGTTGGTCCAACATTAATGTGGCATACAACGCAATAAGGTTTTTCTATATCAAGACGCTAAATAGAGAGTTTTGTGTTGGAAAAATACCACGTCCCAAAACAGAACATAAACTGCCAATAGTATTGTCGAAGACTGAAGTGAAATCGATAATAGAAGCGCCAAGGAACTTAAAATACAAAACAATTTTAATGACGTTGTATTCAACAGGGTGTAGATTAAGCGAAGTATCCCATCTTAAAGTTACGGATATAGACAGTAAGCGGATGCAGGTGCGAGTAGATCAAGGCAAAGGAAAAAAAGACAGATATACCCTACTGTCGGAGACTTTACTGATAACATTACGAGATTACTGGCGTAGTTACACTCCCAAGACATGGCTATTTTTTGGATGTAACAAGGACACCCCCCTGACGGTATCGTCAATTCAGAAAGCTTTTAAAGACGCAAAAAAAAAAGCCGGTATAATTAAGCCCGCCACAGTTCACACCCTGCGTCATAGCTTTGCCACCCACTTGCTGGAATCAGGAGCAGACCTTTTCACTATCCAGAAGCTATTAGGCCACGCAAATGTACGGACGACCGGAATTTATATCCACGTCCAACGTAAAAATATCATAAAAATAGTTAATCCGCTTGACCGTATGGAGGAATCGCCATGAACATTCCCCATCGGTTGAACAAAATAGAAGTAGGTGATATATTTCGCCAATATGGAGATGCATATAGAAAAAGTCACAAATTGCCGCTACAAAGCCTTAAGGCAATGAATGCGATAGAAATTTGCAGGACTGCTGCTTTGGGAGGCCATGTGGACGTATGCGATAGTTGCGGCCATTCAAGAAATACATATAATTCATGCCGGAACAGACATTGCCCTAAATGCCAGTCTTTGGCGAAAGAACGTCGGCTAAAAGCGAGGAAGAAAGAGCTTCTTCCCGTAAGCTACCTTCACGGAGTTTTAACAATACCGTATGAACTTAACCCTATAGCATTGATAAACCAAAAGGAGATTTATGATATTCTTTTTAAATCAGGCACACAAACACTGCGTGAGTTAGGCCTTGATCCAAAACATTTGGGTGCCGAAATAGGGATTATAGCAATATTACATACATGGGGGCAGAACTTAATGGATCATCCCCATTTACATTGTATAGCGCCATGCGGCGGGCTGTCTGAGGACGGTAAAAAGTGGTTGCTGCCAAGGAAGACTACCAAAAGGAAAAAGTTTTTTGTGCATGTTAATGTGGTATCTGATCTATTTAAGAAAAAGTTCTTATATTATTTTAAAGGATTGTATCTTAGGGGTAAAATAAAATTTGTCGGTAAGATTGCGAATTTAGGTAATAGGCAAGAATTTGAAAAGTTTTGTGGCAATCTTTTAAAAAAGAAATGGATAACCTACATTAAGAAACCATTTGGAGGACCGGAACAAGTGATTGAATACCTTGGAAGGTATACTCACAGAGTGGCCATTTCTAATGAGAGAATAATAAGGCTCGAAAACGACAGAGTTACATTTCGCTACAGGGATTATCGAGATGGCAATAAAAACAAGCAAATGACTTTAGATGTTTTTGAGTTTATCAGAAGGTTCTTATTGCATATTTTACCGTTTAAATATTTTAAGATCAGATACTACGGACTCTTTAACAACCGCAACCGTAAGAAAAAGATTAAGATCTGCAAAGAGATCTTAGGTTCCTTAGTCGATAAGGAAGAATTACCAAAGACAGAAAGCTGGGAAGAGTTATTGTTTAGATTGACCGGAAAGGACCCCCGGATATGTCCTTGTTGTGGCAAAGGTAAGATGGTGAGGAAGGGTAAATTGTTGCCTGAGAGACAATTTGCTATCAAGATATAAAGTTGTCATAATATTATTGTTTTTAAAAATTATTCTAATACTCGTATAGTGGAGGTACGCACTTTTCATACCTGACTGCGAGCGAACTCGCTCAGGCAGGCGAAAAGTGTTGAATTAAGTAAAACCAGGCAGATTTAAAATGTGATTTTTTTATTTTATTCAATTGAAAATAGAAAAGACAGGTAATAGTATGCAAAATTTATGTAATATTTAAGCTGAAAGTAACCCAACTTGAAAGAGATCTGCTGATTGAATACCCATAGACCCAGCGGCTTCGCACAACTGAATTTTATCAGTAATTGAGCTTGGTGGCAATAATACGCATTGGAATAGCATACACTTTTCTGTTTTTTACCGTGTTATAGTATTTCTTTACAGCTCAACTACTGATAAAATCCTTAACGTTGTTGTTTAGACTCCAGGAATTAATATTTATTCTGAAATTGTTAAACCATGTCCTTATTCAGCAAAAAAACAAAAATAACCATACACGCGTTTACTCGTTTGCTAACCCAATGTATTATAAAGGCAAACCCCATCAATTGTCAGTTAATTAAGGAAAGTGAATCCTTATCTAACACAGAGAAAGAGAAAATTATTTCTGAGCTTTTATATTTCCGCCTTGTTCTTTTGTATTTTATGTTACTTTTTAAAAGAAAGTTTGGTGGAAAGAATTACGATGAGAGTGAATTAATGGAGATTCTCAGTCTTGGTGTATGCTTGGCTTTTGAAGATAATGGTATAAACAAAAAAGATGCAGAAAAGAGAACAGAAATATTTCTAGACAAACTTCAATATTATTTTGAGCTAGTTCTTGGTACTAATGAAAATCCAATAGAAATAGAAGAAAATGAAACATACTTTCATCTTGTGCAGAGATTTAGAGATGATATGTTAGGCGTAGACGGGGATAAACTAGCAGAAAGAGTAGAAGATGAAAAATATATGACTAAACATCATGAAGTTTTTCATTTTGTAAAACAAGTATACAACTTAGATGAAAATAATTTTAAAAAGAATTTGAAAGAGTTTAAGTTTGTAGATTAAAATGATGGAAATAAATCATGAGTAGAATAATTAGGAAAAAAAATGACAATCGTCAAATGTTTTGCAATATTGAATTAGATAGTAAAGAAAGGATATTAATATCTGTAGCTCAAACAGGACTTAAGATTTTTAAAATGAGATTTGGAACTATTCCGGTTAAGACGGTAGTAGATATGAGCCTTGAAGAAATGTGTGACCATTTTGCAGACCCAGAACATTATGGAGAGCCAATCTTAGACTTTATAGTTGATAAAATATTACCTTTTAAATCAATAAAAGAGATTATGGAGACTTATCCCATAAACAAATGAGAAAGCCTAACAAATCAGTGGAGCCAACCCCTCTGTCATTTGCGATTCGATTATTTTTAGGCCCTTTGTTTATCTTATTTTTTTATCTATTATTTTATTTGCCAAACGGGGTTGCTCACCTCAGTCTTGCCGCCAAAAAGCGGCGGCCAACGACCAGGATGAGGAGCGCGCAAATATACAAAGGGAACTACATGCAAGCAAAAGAGACCAAATTACAAGAAATAATTGAAGGCACTAAACAGTATGTCATTCCTCTTTTCCAGCGAAGTTATAGCTGGGGCAAAAAAGAATGGGATATATTGTGGAATGACTTGGTTGAATTAAGTGAAATGGAAAACCCAAGGACCCACTTTATAGGTTCTATTGTAAATATGCCTACGATTTCAGTTCCTGAAGGAGTTTCAAAATATTTGTTAATAGATGGCCAGCAAAGGTTAACAACAATATTTATTATCTTAGCTTTATTAAGAGATATTTCAAAACAAAATGGTGAAACTGAATTTGCTGAAGAAATAAATAACACCCTTATAGTAAATCCCTACAAGAAAGATTTAGATTTTTTCAAACTGCTTCCAACTCAAGTTGATAGGGTTAATTTTCAAGAACTTGTTAAAGGAAAACTAAATGATGATAATTGCCAATTATCAAAAGCATATAAATTCTTTGAACGGAAGTTGAAAAGGAAACCAATAAATAATGAAATTCTTAAAAAAGTAATAACAACCTATTTGTCAATTGTAAGCATAGTCTTAGATGCTGATGACAATCCTTATTTAGTCTTTGAGAGTTTAAATGCAAAAGGAAGGCCACTTACTCAAGCAGATTTGATACGTAACTACTTCTTTATGCGTATTCATACAGACGAACAAAACAGAGTATATAATGACCATTGGCGACCAATGGAGAATAAATTGGGAGAAAGATTAACAGAATATATCAGACATTATTTAATGCGGGAGGGTTCTGTTATAAATCAAAATGATGTTTATTATACTCTAAAAGGAAATGTAGGTGCTGACAACTCAATTGATTACTTGAGTCGGTTGTCCTGTTTTTCAGAATACTACCAGAAATTAGTTTTTCCTGTACACGAAAGTAATGAAAAAATACAAAAATATTTAAAAAGATTGAATAGAATTGAGGTAACCACTGCATACCCCTTATTAATTAACCTTTATCATAAATACGACCAAGGGCTTATTTCTGATAATGAATTTGTTGAGATTCTTAAAACTATTGAAAATTATTTGATTAGGCGATTTGTTTGCGGAATACCGACCAACCAACTTAACAAAATATTCCCTTCCGTAATCCCGTCTTTAGTGAACAAACATTCTGATGACATTTTAAATGGTGTAAAATCAATTTTGCAATCAAAAGGTTATCCAAAAAATCCAGAATTCAGACAAAGAATTACTGAATCCAAACTTTATGGCAGTGGAGACAGAGCTATAAAAACCAAGTTGATATTAGAATCAATCGAAGGATATTTTGGGCACAAGGAACAAGTTCCGTTCGAAGACTTAACGATTGAACATATTATGCCGCAAACGCTTTCTGAGTGGTGGCAAAATTATTTGGGTGAGGATTGGGAATTAGTTTATGAATTATATTTACACAATATCGGCAATCTAACGCTGACAGCATATAATACTGAATTATCAAATGACAACTTTTCTACAAAAAGAAAATATTATTGTGATAGTCATATAGAATTAAATAAATATTTTGCCAATGTAGAAAGTTGGGGTAAAAACGCAATTGAGAAAAGAGCAACTTATATTTCAGAAATTATATTAAAGATTTGGCCATATTTTGGATCCGAAGATTATGTAGAGAGCGAAATAAAAGATGTAACTGGTACTACTCCTCAAGGGCTTTGGATTTTAGGACAATATTTTCAGGTAAACTCTTGGAGGGATGTTCTAGAGCAGACATTAAATACAATCTCTGAACTTGAACCAGACAAGTTTGATACTTTAATAAAGGAATTTCCAAGATTAGTTGGAAAAGAAAAATCCAAATATCGTGCGGTACGTGAACTAAAAAATGGAACTTTTGTTGAAATAAATCTCTCAGCGCAATCAATTCAAAGATTCTGCTATCAGACACTAGAAACAATTGAATTAACTGCTGAAGACTGGAAAGTTCAAACGGTTTAAAGACAAAAAACTTCTAACAAATCAGTGGAGCCAACCCCTCCATCATTTGCGATTCGATTGTTATTAGGCTCTTTGTTTATCTTATTTCTATCTATTATTTTATTTGCCGAACGGGGTTGCTCACTTAAGGCGTTATGCCTTAAACAATGAATGAAAGGTTTCTAAATGTCGTCAAAGTCTGACAACCCTCTTAATATGATCTCCGATCCTTTTTCAGGTGACACATTCGTATTGCCAGTAACTGAATGTACATCTGAACGCAAACTATTTTTTAAGAGAATGAATGAGATTCAAAGCTTACTATATGTTACAAAACTATCGTTTGATGTCTGCAAAAAGAACTACGGAGAAAACATTATTCCAAAGCGACCTACCAAAGAAAAAACATCCATGAGACTAGCAATAAACGGTGGTAATCCTATTTTCTTACCCGCTTTCAAAATCATTGAAATAACTTCAAATGGTATAGATATTCTCACTCGTCAAGCATTTATAATGTTTTACGGCTCTTTTGAAACATATTTGTACCAACTTTTTGAAAAGTCCTTCCCTTTGATTGAAGTTACAGAAAATATATTAGATAAGTCACGTGATATACTTATGCTAAAAAAATGGGATGGAAAATTTTGCAAAATGAACGAAGTATTTGATATTGGATACAAAGCTAATGACCTTGTTTGTCGATTTAATAATTTTGAAATGGATTTTGAGGGTAAAAGACACAAAAACCCTCTACACTTTCTAGATGAATTAGCACAAATACGACACAGAATTGTGCATGCATCCAGTATCCTTGAGAACGATAAATTGATTTTTATTGATATGAAAATCTTTCACGGTTTTTTTGGCTTCTTCTTTCTTTTAACTGATTATATCGACAGCCTCTTTACCAAAAAGTTTGGATATGATCGTAAAAAAATAAATCCAGCAGAAGCATAACAAATGTTCCTCTTTCTAATACGAATTGTTATCTCATATAAAATCACTTGAAAAAATACCAAAAATAAGCTACTTTTAAGACTGCAAAGGTGACGAAAATGAAGAGACTACTCGTAATTTTAAGTTTCGTACTCATGGTTGGCTGTACAACAACTGGCCAAGCATATTTACCTCACACGTCAAGGGTATATCACGCTAAAAAGAACTGTGTAGGCTGTTACGATCCAAACCCTATCGTCTTTCAGTCTGTCCAGGATGCAGTTAATAGTAGTGGTATTACACCTTGTAGTATTTGCATTAAAGCAACAAAGCAATATACACAACCATTTAGTTATAGTAATACCTATAATCAATACCCATCTTACTACTCAAGCCAACCTATAAGTAATCAAAATAATTGGACAAATCCATTAAGTGGTTCCGTTTCGGGAACTTCAACTAACACGCCTACATCTAGCTATAATACGTCAGGCACTAGCTCCAATATCGGTGGTACTACCTTTCATAATTTTGATGGTATCTCAGGTACAAGTACAAATATTGGTAGTACAACATTCCACAATTTTAGCAATGGTACTTCAGGGTCTAGTACTAATATTGGTGGTACAACATTCCACAATTATAGCGATGGTACTTCAGGATCTAGTACTAATATTGGTGGTACAACATTCCACAATTTTAGCGATGGTACTTCAGGGTCTAGTACTAATATTGGTGGTACGACATTCCACAATTTTAGCGATGGCACTTCAGGGTCTAGTACAAATATCGGAGGCACCACATTCCATAATATAAATGGTACTTCTGGTACCAGCTTAAATATTGGTGGGTACTGATTGTAGAAGGGTGCTTAGGGTGAGGCCTTCATAATTCAATTATGAATATGGTAAAGCCTAACAAATCAGTCGAGTTGACGCCTTTATCTCTTGCGATTTTTAAGTTTTTAGATTCTTTGCTTATTTTATTTTTACTCATTATTTTATACGCTATACGGCGCACCTCACCTCAGCGTTAGACTTTTGGCTTTTAAATGCATAACAGGAGCGACAGATGAAAACGACAATTGTATCAGTTTTGCTTATTTTGCTTTACTTTATAACGTCAATAGAAGCAAAAACCTTTAAGGTCGCAAGTTATAACGTGGAAAATCTTTTTGATCTCACTAAGAACGGGACCGAATATACCGAGTATATTCCTTATACTGGTTATGGCTGGACAAAAGATATAGTCGACATTAAAATCACAAATATTTCCGAAGTAATAAAGGATCTGAGAGCGGATGTTGTTACATTGCAGGAGGTCGAATCGAAAAATTCTCTTATTTTTTTACATAACAGGCTCAAAGACTTCGGTTTGGATTACCCTTATCTTGAAATTGCTGACTCCAAGGTTACGACCGTGAAGTGTGCTGTTTTGTCCAAGTTTCCAATTATAGAGAAAGAAGAAATACAGATTGATAATGAATTTGCAAGAAATATTCTTAAAGTAACTCTTGATATTGATGGGAATCGCCTCATCCTATTCATCAATCACTGGAAATCGAAACGTAATCCTGAAAGTACGAGAATACCTTATGCTAAAACGCTTAAGGACGAGATAGATAAACTAAAAGATGATGATGACTTTATACTATTAGGTGATTTTAATTCAAACCATAACGAATACGAAACCTTTAGGAACTCCAGTAGGTTAAACGACACTGCTGGTATGACAGGAATCAATCATATTCTCAGGACTGTCAAAGATTCCGAAATGGTAAATGAACAGATTTTGACAACACAGGCCTCGAATGAGTATTTGTACAATATATGGCTTGAAACCTATAAAAACAGACGGTGGTCATACAACTTTTTTGGGAATAAAAACAGCTTAGACAACATTATCGTATCCAAAGGACTTTACGATGACAAAGGAATTTCCTATGTCGATAATTCGTTTGACAAGTTCGATCCTGACTATCTGTTCAAGGGGAATGCCGTCTATCGCTGGCAAAGGGCAAAAAGTGGCAAGGGTAAACACCTAGGTAATGGATACTCGGATCATCTACCGATTTTTGCCTATTTTTCCACTGAACCGTTCCGTTTTAAAAGCTATGACACCTTCGCCGATTATACCGATCCCTTAAAGTTGAAAACAAAGAGTATCTCCGACCTTTACACTTCAAAAATTGGAAATGTCAATTACCGTCTCGAACATTGTACAGTCATATACAAATATGAAGATAATGCGATCATTAAGCAAAAAAATGGCCGGGCAATCTTTATATACAAAGCGGGGATGAACCTGGAGTATGGTAAAGTATACCATTTAACTGTAAAAATGCTATATGACTATTATCAGCTCCGTGAAATCACGGCGATTGGTGATATTAAAGAGATTGGAAAAGCGGCTAATTTTGCTTCTCATTTGTTGAGTGATCCTTCGGCCGATTTCTCTGAACCTGGTCTTCAGAACGAAGTCATATCAGAAGCTGAAGGGATTTATAAACGTGGATATTTTTATTATGGTAGTAACCGAAAAATCAAATTGTACTTCAAAAATAAAAAGTTAAGGCCGAAAAACAATTCAAAAATTGTACTGAAGCATGTAAGAATAGGATGTTATAAATATCCCCAAATTGTCATAGAAAAAAATGGGCAAATTGAGTGAAAGTGGTAGAATGGGTGTCATATCTTTATTGTTAACAAACAATTTATCTAGAAATGTTTAGGAATGTTCAGTATCAGGTCTTGACATAATATATATCTAAGGAAATTTGTAACAAAAAATAAGAAAAGAAAGTAAGAACTCAAAATCAAATCATTAATAAAAGTCTAACAATCGCATGAAGCTAACCACCAATAACTATGCGGTTTAAGCCTTATTTAGGCTTCTGCTTAAACTCACTACCGAACGTATCTGCATAAGTTGGTGGTTGCTTATGCGGGACGTTAGATTCATACATATTCATTCCTTATTGTTCATTATTGACCAGATTTTCTATATTTGATAAAATGCGACTATGTTTAAGAATATAGAAATCTCACAAGTCTTTGATCCATCCGAGTGCATAGTAGTGCATCACGGTAGTTGTCTTGATCTTCTGAAATCCATACCCGATAAATCATTGCAGCTTATTGTTACATCTCCACCTTACAATATAGGCAAAGAATATGAGCTCCAGCTAAAGCTTAGTCAATATTTAGAACAACAAACCATCGTTATAACAGAATGCGTCAGAACGCTTTCTGATCAAGGTAGTATTTGCTGGCAAGTTGGAAACTATGTTGATAATGGTTCTATTATCCCTCTTGATACTGTTTTGTACCCCATTTTCAGCAATTTGGGACTGAAAATGCGTAATCGCATTATCTGGCATTTTGAACATGGCTTACATTGCTCTCGACGATTTTCTGGTAGATATGAGACGATAATCTGGTTTACTAAATCGAAAAAATATATTTTCAGTCTTGATTCAGTCCGAATACCTCAAAAATATCCTGGAAAAAAATATTTTAAAGGCCCAAAGCTTGGACAATATTCGTGCAATCCTTTAGGTAAAAATCCAGGTGATCTTTGGGGAAAAAAAAAAGGGGTCAAGTCCTTTCTTGACTACATATGATCTGTTGGTTAAAATGAGGAAATGTCACGACCATTACGAATAGAATTTTGTGGTGCCTGGTATCATGTAATGAATAGAGGCGCTAACAACGCTAAGATATATAATGATAAAGAAGACTACACTTTATTCCTAACTGTTCTCAAGGAAGCTTGCAATTTGTTTAATGTAACCATATCTGCATACTGCCTTATGACCAACCATTATCACATTCTTGCCAATACCCCGGAAGGAAACATTTCCCGCTTTATGAGGCATGTAAACGGAGTTTATACGCAGAGGCATAACAGGAAACATGGAAAAGACGGCCCTTTGTTTAGAGGACGTTTTAAATCTGTATTAGTACAGGAGGATATGCATTTGATGGGTGTTGTGAGATATATCCATCTCAATCCAATTAAAGCAAAGATGGTAAAGAATATTAAAGATTTTAAGTGGAGCAGCCATAGTATATATTTAAAAGGAAAAAGTAGCGTTGCCTGGATAGATGTCGATTCAATATTGCACTTTTTTTCTAAAAATAAAATAGAGGCTATAAAAGAATATAAAGAGTATATGTCTCAAGATGTTGATAAAGAGGCAGAGATGTTTTACTCAAAGAAAAATCAAAGCTCCATATACGGAGATAATAACTTTATTGAAAAAATAAAGGAATTTTTTATAATTTCCGATAAAAGGTCAAATATTGAAATAAAAGAAAAAAGAGTACTTATGGGAGAAGGAGTGTTAAAGCGAGTTAATATGGAAATTTGCAGAAAGTTTGGGGTCGGTGGAAAAAAGCTTTACCAGGGAAAAAGAGGAGAAGAAAATATGGCTCGTTTTTTTGCCATTACATTAGCAAGAGAGTTGTCCGGACTTCGCATGCCAGAAATTGCAGAACGTTATAAAATTGCGAGCTACAGAACAGTGGGAACAATTTGTTTTCGTTTTAGTAAGAGAATGAAAGGTGATAAAAAATTACGAAATCAATACAATTCAATCAATCATATATGTATGACCCCTTTATCCTTTATGACCTTGATATTTTCTATTTTTTCATTACTCTCTTAAGATCACCCGCAAGCAGGTGATCTTAAACGTATGAGCAAAATAGAATTGGAGCAAAACGCCAATGAGCAAGTCAATCTCAAAAAAAGAATTTATTCAGAAACTTGCATTAAAAATGAATACGAATGAAAAAACATCTGCTTCCTGGGTGGATGGAGTAACTGACACACTTTATGAAACATTCCGGGAGGGCCAAGGAGTTTCGTTGACCGGATTGGGTAGTTTTTATATGGAACGTCGGGGGTACTCGTGTGTATTCAAATTTAATCCAAGTCAAAAAATAAAAAAATTACTGGGGTGGTCATCAACTTATAAAGGAGAGATATGACTTAACCACAAATATCTCATAACACTCGGCTCAAGCTGACGGCGAATAATTAGGCGATCTTAGAGTTATTAGTGACTCATAAAATCTCTTTCATCCCCTCCGCAGCTTAGCCGAAATCGTATCTGTAAGTAAGAAGGGTATAAATGCTAAACAGCAAATTTGAACTTGGGAAACTTGAAAAAGTCGATCTTCGAAATATTTGGACGAGTGAATCAGAACATTTTACTCCGTGGCTGGCAAGGGATGATAATTTAAAACTCCTGGGAGATACTATAGGTATTGAGCTGGAGTTAGAGGCGCAAGAAAAAAATGTTGGTCCTTTTCGGGCAGATATTTTGTGTAAAGATACTGCAAGTGATCATTGGGTTTTAATCGAAAACCAACTGGAAAAGACTGATCATATTCACCTTGGCCAATTGCTAACCTATGCAGCAGGGCTAAAAGCCGTCACAATTGTTTGGATTTCAAGAAGATTTACGGAGGAACACAGAGCAGCCCTCGACTGGCTTAATGAAATTACTGATGATCATTTTAACTTTTTTGGACTTGAGGTTGAACTTTGACGCATTGAAAATTCACCTGTTGCGCCAAAGTTTAATGTTGTATCAAAACCAAATGATTGGAGTAAAACTGTTGCTGCAGAAGCTTCCCAAGTTAAAACTACAGCATTAACGGATTCAAAATTATTACAAAAGGATTTTTGGACTGCATTTTGTGATTATGTAAAAGAGCAAAATTCCAATATTAAAACAACAAAGCCTTTACCTCAGCATTGGATGTATATTGCTATAGGCATAGGTGGAATAAGACTTGCGGCTGTTGCATCCCTATATGATACGGTTGCGGAAAGCTTTAGTAGTCATGAATTAAGAACCGAACTTGTTCTTGATAACAATAATTCAAAAAATTATTTTACTCAACTCGAAGCAGAAAAAAAAGAGATTAGTTTAGTTTGGTCTTTCATGCATGAAGATGAAAATATCCTCTGTCCTTTTATTGAACGCAAACTGTCAGTTGTTCAACTTTCTACTCTATGTAATAAGAAAATAGGACCAGAGGAAGAAATTCTTACTCTAGCTAAAGAATTTCAACAAAAAGCATATTTATCATCAAAAGATACAATACATATTGCCTGTGCAAATTACGTTGGGTGTAGATATTTTATCACCTGTGATGAGGTACTTTTGAAACGTTCTAAAAGATTGAATCTTGATATGGAAATAATGAACCCAGTAGATTACATTAGGGAGGTTGTGAAATAATGCAAACTAAAATAATGGATGATACAGAAATTAGATTAAAAGGAATTGAAGCATTATATAAATCTCTTGGAACAACGGCAGCCTTAAGATTTCTAATGCTTCTTCATCGTGAGCCTACTAATTACGTTGAAATTTCCAAACGCCTTTATAAAGATCAAACTGTAGATGAAATATTTGAAAGAGCCAAGAAACATTGGAAAAAATAATGGAAGGAAAGGGTCAGGAAGGAAAGGGTCAGGTCTTGCAATATCACAAATAAATTAATCCTACAACAAACTAAATCAAGACCATCAAACAAATTGAGGAAAAATGATAAAAAGTAATAATGAAAAACCTGGCCCTCTTACCTGTGTTTTCCTTTAATTTTAAAAATTATAAATATACGTCTTAATTCAACAGTGCAGTAGAATTTTTTATCCAATGTATAGTATATCTCCCAAACACACATTACCCCTTGAGAAAGCGTGTTCAGGAAACTAACTATACAATTTGATGTCTTATACATTTTCATACCCTTCTTTCTGTATTAACTAACTTTTATAAATTTCCTTATTAGTATATAATACCAATTATCGTGCCAAATTTGTCTAAAATAATCAAAATTGCAATGCGAATTTATGCAGTCATAACATTAGACCAACTACAAACTGTGTAAAACCAACTTTACTGATAAAATGTTGTTTAAGGTTTGGGTTGAAGATTCTGGAATGTTAAATTAGGTGATTGCGATAGGGAGAATTATAAACTAACGAGGGCTTTCCATCAAGGACAAATAGACTTGATTAATTACCATCTGTCTGCTTAAATTTAAAAAGGAGAAGGTATTTTAAAAAAAAAGAAAAAAAAATTGTCATTGGGTCGAGAGGAAGTAAATTAGCCTTAATCCAGGCTAATTGGGTAAAGTCTCAACTAGAAGAACATAGTCAGAATATTGAATTTGATATTGAAAAGTATAATACAAAGGGCGACAAATTAACCGATGCCCCCCTTTCAAGAATAGGAGGGATAGGGTTATTTACAAAAGAACTGGAAAACTCCCTTCTTGATAACAGGGTTGATATAGTAGTTCACAGTGCAAAGGACGTACCTACTGAGATTCCAAATGGCCTTGTAATCGGAGCAGTGTTGAAACGTGAAGACCCACACGACGTGCTAATTAGCAGAGAAAACTTATCTTTAAGTGATCTTCCTCAAAATGCAAAAATTGGAACCAGCAGCCTAAGACGTAGAGCATAAATTCTTGCCTTTAGATCGGACTTTGAACTTGTAGGTTTGAGGGGTAATCTTGATACAAGGTTAAAAAAATTATTCCAGTCTTGGAATCCACCTTCATAATCGTAAACATTTTTATAACCGAGCTTTTTTAGTATCTCTGGTGCTTGTGAACTCATAGTGCACTGAAAACTACCACAACTCATAGATGAATCGATAAAGGCATATTCTATTGACAAATGATTCAATCCATCAGGGCTATCCTTGGACGGCCTGTAAGGATTTGGCCTTCATTTTTTCATAAGCTATAATTTTTATCTTAATCGCTTATTCCTTTCGGAGAAGCATAGTATGAGCACAAAGTCCTGCACCAAAGGTTACCATTATGCACCAGTCCCCAGGTGAAATACCTTTCTCTAAAATCTCGTGTAGCACGAACAATACTGTTGGTGAAGACATATTGCCGCACTTGGCCAGAACATCGCGGGTTACCTGTAATTGTGAATCAGAAAGTCCTATTTCACTTTTGATAGCATTGATTACCTTTTCTCCTCCTGGATGGAAAGCCCAGTGTTTAATGTTTTCAATCCGCAAACCTCTGGGTTTTAGAAGATCCATAATTACCTTTGCAACCGTTTTACTTGCAAATTCAGGTAAAAAAACAGAAAGCTGGTTGTGAAGTTGCCCATTCTTGTAAATATATCGTATATCATCACGATATTTAGGATCATAACGGCTGGCTGAAGCAACCAATACCAATCCCTCTGGATGTTGCCAAAGTACAGATGCTGTTGCACCGTCAGCAAATATTGCATTCGAGACTATCAAACTAAGATCATCATTCATCTGAAATGTAGCACTGCAGATCTCAACAGAAATACTCAAGATCACACCATCATCAACTCCTTTCATCATTGACTCAGCCATCTGAAGGTTAGGGACGGCACCTCCACAGCCACTACCAACCAGATCATAAACCAGTATCTGTTTGGATAAGCCTAATTTTTCTATCAGGTATGTTGATATGCCCGGACAAATGTATCCAGTACAGGTGTTAACAACCAATCCTGAAACATCGTCAATTGTTAGTCCAACCTGAATTAGAGCCTTGACAATTGCTTGAGAAGAAAGGTCAACTGCCCAGTGTGTGAAACGAGCTATGCGAGTATCTGGATGCTCATTGACTAGACATTCGAGTTCCTCAATAGCAAGGTGTCGGCGTAATATACTTGGATGAGAAAAGATCTTGCGCAAGATCGCCAAATTCTTCGAGCTAAGTTTGTCCGAGTAGTGTTTTAAAAGAAATGCCTTTGCCTGCTCTTGAGTTATAATAAAAGGTGGTTTAGCAACTCCCACTGATGCTATACAGACATTTCTTTGAGCAGAGTTTGAAGAAATATTTTCATCCTTAAGTATCTTCATGAATCAAATCCTAAGACTCTAAGGCCACGCCGGACAAAACGAGTATGTTTCCACAAGGGAGGTCTTATTCCTAATCTATATCCCAGACGATTTATTGTTGGTAGAAATGGTAAACTAATAGAATTTGAGTTTATAAAGTTCATGTGAGTGTTCACGGAATTCTTTGTTTGTTTTATAAGCCAGTCAAATTCTATTTCAGGGGAAACATAAAACACAGGATCGAGCATTTCCCTTGAAGAAAGTGATAAAAGACCTTGTTTTCTTGCAATGGATTCAAGTTCTGTACCTGGATATACGCGTATGCCTATATTGAAAAAGGCTACATCTATAGGACGTATGAAACTTTCTGCAAATCGCAACGTTTCTCTAACAGTTGCCTTTGTCTCGCCAGGCCCTCCTAGCATAAATAACCAGAGACAGGGTAATTTATGATGCTTGATAACATAAGCTGCTTTACAGACATCCTTAGCAGTAAAACCTTTTCGAAGGCCTTTAAGGACATTATCAGATGCACTTTCTACTGTTATACCTATACCAGTAAAACCAGCTTGCTCCATTGCCGCAATAAGGTCATTATCTATGAAGAGCGGATTCAGCATCAAGCTCTGTAAACGAACACCATGTCCAATGCGTGCAAGACCTTCGCATATAGTCATAGCATGTTCGTAGGGAGAGTTAAATACATTATCAACGAACTCAAAATCCCATAGTCCCCGGGATACGAGTCTTTTAACAGTATCCACCACACTTTCAGAATCGAACAAGCGATAATTGCTTCCTTCAATTTTGCGATAAGTACAGTAAACACATTTAAAATGACAACCAAGTTTAGTTTGAATGGGCACAGTGGATAATCTTAACTTATATGCTTGAACATCAATCCATCGATGAAAATTGGGAGCAAAACAGTCATCAGAAATACGTGATGAGAAACATGGATTTTTCCTGAAGTCATTATCTTCAATCCAGGCAATACCCGGGATATGCTTTGGTGTTTCACCACTTAGAAGCTTTTCTAGTAGTTTTGGAAAAACAACCTCTCCATCTCCAAGTATTGCCCAGTCAGCTCCTGTGTAAAAGAGCAATTCTTCAGGCATTAAGTTAACAGCAGAACCACCAAGAACGACAGTTGCTTGTGACATTCTATGAATTGTATCTACAAGAGGTATTAAATCTTTGAAGAATGCTACAGGAGTTTCCATATCATTATTATCAATGTTTCGTATGGAAAGTCCTACTATATCTGGAGTATCTCTGGTAAGTTCAAATTCAAGTGCACGTAAAGGATGTCGTTCAAATATCAAGTCTAGTACTTTTACATTATGACCTGCCATTTCAGCAGCCTCTGCAACCATACATGCACCTATTGGCATAACTGGCACAGGTAGACTACTCCTATTGGTACTTATAATAAGGATATTCATTTTATCTTAAATACATTTGCGATTCTGTTAATATGTACGAAAATTATAACATCAAATTTAATAAATTCAAAGAACAAGCTTTTTAGTCAAATACAATTCTCCAGAAAAAGAAAGAGGATTTTTTATGGCCATACCATTTAGTCTCTAAGCCGACAATTTCTTGCTTTTTTTGACCGAAAATTGTTTAGTAACAAAGCTTTGGAATAATAAAGAGTTCTTTTAGTTTCAAACCAGCCCTGTTAGATAAAGCGCATAGACCTTTAATATAATATCAGCTTCTCTATCTAACAGGGCCAGTAGCAATAACAATACGTCCCAGCTTCGTAGGATAATATTTGTAGGTATCTCTAATATTTTTGATAAGTCCGTGCAAACGAAGGCGTTTTAATATTCTGGATACCTGACTGCTGGTTTTTTGCACGAGATGTTGCCTGATATTTTTATTCTGGAAGCCATTAATCCCCATTTTCATGAGGACAAGCGTTAAACTCACCTCGTGCTATTGTCTGGAGTATTTCCAGATCTTCTTCATTGAAAAAGTTGAATCCTTTATATGAATGTCCATTTTCTTCAACGCTCTTTGATGCTTTTTTTAGCCTTTTAATACCGGCTGTTCTATCATCGATACTTGATATAAATTCAAGATAACGATGATTTGCGTTACGAAGAAGCTTCTGTAAGTCATAAAGCCTGCCCAAGACTAGCTTAGGCTAGGCCGGGGGCTGTAGATGTTCTTTTTCATATGTGCGTATTTTCTCGTGGTTGTACCATTACGCTGTACTACCTCACGGTAGTGCTTGAAAAAGGAGACATTATTTACCGTTGTTTCGATGCGAAGTATGAGTCCGTGTTTATCGTACATCTTAATCGCTGCAGATTCCATATGATGTTTGATGCGAGAACCTTCAATGCGAATATTAAAATTATTGCCCATGTCACCTTGATAGAGACCATGAAGTTTTCTTCCAAGAAAGGTGGCAATATTTTCGGGCTTAACCGTATGAATAGCCGTACGCACGAGATTGTCGTAAATAACTTCCAGGTCGCTCTGCTTTTTAAAGACAATATCAGTTGCGTATTCAGCCTGCATAATTGACCAATGATAGGAAAGATTAAATTGCTTATAGACAGGACAAAATAGTTTAGCATAAGAATCTATGATACGATGAATTGTTTTGACTCTGAAGCCATCAGCAATCACTTGGGCGGTATTGAAGTCTTCGATGGAAACAAATCCATTATCAATAAGGCTATACCTGATACCTTGCTTTGTTAATTTTGAAGCAAGCCATGAATGGCCGTTATAGTAGAATTGTAACCGAAAAGGACACCATGTTGGAACGCGTAGATAACACAAGCCCAGGGTTTTATCAATGAAGTAAAAATAATAATGCAGGCATTTACCTTGTGTATAACGGAGATACGTTTGATGCGTATTTTTATTGTGCCATGGTTCATATGCCTGACAACTTTCCATGGCAGAAAGAATGGCCACAAGACCTGGATGAGAGCCTCGTTCTTTTATAATATTTTTGATAATGTCGTCTTTTCGAATATGAGTTTTTTTAATAAACTGAATTTCAATTTCATGTTCTTTTGCAATTACCTCAGCATTTTTGCGTATATTGTCTCTAAGTGTTTGTGCAAATCGTGGATAGTCAAAAATACGAATATTTCTGGCCTTCAGAAATGATGTCATTCCCTGGGCATAATTGAATCCGGGAAGTGTTCCATGAATGACAATACGGTCATAACAGGAGATGACCCCTTGAATTTTCTTATTGTATTGTTCTGTTAATAATTGCATGACAGACATCCTTATATAATGAATAGGTATTTTTAATAATGGCAAAGGGAATTTATCTTTCTCATTACTTTTTACAAAAATCATATTCATTATAAGAGTTTTTTTTAAGGTAACAACCAAGTTGAGCCAAAATCAAATTGCCTTATTTTATAATTTAGCTATTCTCTATATTTAAGGGAAAGCCTGCCCTGGTGCGATCCGCCCTGCGGTCTGGGCCAGGTTGGGATTAAGTATATTAAAACTAAAAAGAGAAATGAAGAAAAATAAAAGTCTAAAAAAGATTACGTTTAACGGGTGTGTGTAATGAGCAATTATATTGTTACTGTTAAGCAGGTTCCTGACGTAACTCAAATTACGGGTAACGCCTTCAATCCTGAGACTGGTACCTTAAAACGCGGCGCATTGCCTAGCGTTATCAACAAACTTGATGCAGATGCACTGGCATTTGCCAACAAGATGAGACAAGTATCACCTGGAAAGATCGTTTGTCTCACAATGGGTCCACCCATGGCAAAAGATGTCCTGATATATTCATTAAGCAGATGTGCCGACTCTGCTGTGCTTCTTACAGATAGAACGCTAGGGGGAGCAGATACCCCGGCAACAGCTAATCCATTGGCTTATGCCATAAGACGGATAGTTAAGGATGTGTTTAATGGTAACGATGATTATATAGTGATATCAGGTATGCAGTCGGTAGATGGCGACACCGCTCAGGTCCCCGCACAGATAGCTGAGGAATTGCAAATACCTTGTATCGCATATGCCACAGCGGCTGAGTTTATGGATGGTGATTTCCGAATTAAGAAAATAGTTGCTGGTGGTAACCAATGGGTAAGGCCTAAAATACTTCCATGTGTAATAACAGTTGCTAATTATGAATATCCATTGTTTGCATTATTTCAACGATCACGGTGGGCCAAAAAATTTGCTGTCATTAATTGGTCCACTGAAGACATAAAGCCAACACTTTTTGGTTATGATGGTTCCAAGACACGTGTGATAAGAGTCTTTCCACCACCAAAAAGTTCGAGGAAAAATATGCGCGTTACTGATATAGATACGTTTATTACAGAGTCGGTGACGGACTATAAAAAAGGAGGAGGCGGTAGTGCTTTTGAAGTGGGAGAGGCAGATTATATAGTCCCGTCAAAAAGGGGAGGAGGCACATTTCAGCGCAATTATGAAAGCATTGATAAAGAAGTCAAGATATTCGAACAGGTTGCTCAAGCCCTTTCCAAGCTGAGAATAACCGAACCTAATCAGCTTGATGAGGCGCTTGTTGAAAAAGTACAGGAGCATATCCAAGAGAAACTGTCCAAGCGAGTCATGCTGGAAATGTTCGAAGGATATAAGAAAACACAACCCAGTTATACTGGTGATGTTTGGGTAATTGCTGAACACGATGGTGAAAAGACGAATGATGTAACTGCTGAGCTTCTCGGCAAAGCCGGCCACTTGGC
This sequence comes from Candidatus Scalindua rubra, assembly GCA_001723765.1. Classification (GTDB taxonomy): domain Bacteria; phylum Planctomycetota; class Brocadiia; order Brocadiales; family Scalinduaceae; genus Scalindua_B; species Scalindua_B rubra. Next base: position 347 of record MAYW01000058.1, on the reverse strand, counting down.
AAGATCGTTAGGTGTAAGAGTTAGCGCTGTACTTGTTGGCCATAAATGCAAGCATATGGTGGATGAACTTATTGCTGCTGGTGCCGATGATGTTCATATAATTGAAGATGAACTGCTGAAAGATTTCAGGCCCAGCCCATATCGAAAAGTAGTTGCTGAAGTAGTAAAAAAATATGAGCCACAGATTGTCTTGTTTGGCGCTACACCTCAGGGGAGAGTTATTACGCCATAAACACAATAGATAACTTTGAGTTTGAGCAGATATTTTCTTACAGAAGAAATTTAAATAAAACTTGACAAAAGACATATAAGGTATTATATATATGGCATATGGCAAAATCTCTCAG
>MAYW01000057.1 GCA_001723765.1 Candidatus Scalindua rubra | reverse complement strand
TCTAGAAGTATCATAACAAAGGCAATTAGATTCCCATTTTCCCGTCCGATCGCCCGCCTGCCATTTGTCGGGCAGGGATTCATATGGGCGGGCATGGGAATAACATAAGGGCAACATTGAAATTCCTATACATTTAAATTAGCTTCTTTTAGAAGTTAATTTTGAAAGAATACCCAGTCTGAGTAATGGTAACATAATTTCATGATGACCCGTAACGGAATATCCATGTGTGGTAGGACGCGTTACTACATTTGTTAAAGGACGGTAATGCTGAATCATATCCATATTAACGGTTGTAAAATTTTTAACCTTTCTGCCTAGATTCCTTGCAACAGTTAGGGCCTTTAAAAAGACCTCGGGCATTATGACGGCTGAACCAACGTTAAACCATACCCCGCCTTCAAGTTCTGCAACCACCGAACATAGTAGTTTAAAATCAAAATGGCTTGATTCTCCCATTTCACCACCAGAGATTTCTGGATGCATGTAAATTACGTCTGTACCTATAGCGGCATGAACTGTTGTAGGTATATTTAATTTGATACCGGTAGCAAGGATGCTATGTTGTTTGTATTTATTCTTATCCTTAATTATTTTATCTCCAACCGCCCTGCCCAATCCGTACGCAAACACTGAAGCTGCAGCCTGAATGGCTTCTGCAGTTTCTCTTGCCATTCCGAAGCTTCCATCCTTAAGGCTGTGTGATACATCTTCAGAGGTTTTTCCTATCAATGATATCTCATAATCATGTATTGCACCAGACCCGTTCATTGCGACAGCGGTTATAATACCGCGTTTCATCAAATCTATAATAATGGGTGAAAGACCGCATTTTATTACGTGGGCTCCAATTGCCATTACGACTTGACGCTTATTTTTGTGAGCCTTTACAATGGCATCGATTACGTTTCTTAGATCATTGGCAGCCAGAATCTTTGGCAGGGAATCTATAAATTTATTAAATTCTTTATACGCTATAGCTTTACCAAATTGATTTATGCTAACAAGGTTTTTTCTTTTTTTAATCGAGTATGTCTTAATTCCTTTGAGATTTATTGGCGTGTAATTTTTTTTTTCTCCTTTTCATATTTTTAGACTTTCCCTCTCAAAATGTTTTTAATTGACACGTAATACTGACTTACATAATTTTTTTCCTGATATACTCTTCATAAAACTCCATTCCCTTTGTTATCTGTATTTCGATTTTGAGTGATAGAATATTAGCATCTTTAGTATTCATATTTCTTATCTTCACAATATCCTTTTGTGTAACCAAAATTGCATCTGTGCCAAGTGTTTTTGCATCAGAAATAACTTCATCTATCTCACTCTGTGTATAGGTGTGATGATCATGAAATACCCGATGCTTTATTAAATCAGCCCCAAGCTCCTTTAGTGTAAAGGCGAATGACTCTGGGTTGCCGATTGCAGAAAGGCCGTAAATCCTTTTTCCCTTCAACAACTCGGGTTCAAGAATTGAACTATCTCTTATGTTCTCAATATGTAGGGGCTTGTGGATTGACTCACAAATAGGAGTGTCAATATTTATGTGGTGTAATTTTGCGTAGATTGATTTTAGGTTATGTTCATTAGTCTGGTTGCAGTGGGATAGTACAAAGAGGTCTGCACGTTTAAGGTTTTTGAGTGGTTCTCTAAGACTTCCTCTAGGTATAAGAACCTCTCCACCAAACGGATTGAGCGAATCTATAACAACAATATCCAAATCGCGTTTTATCCTGAGATGTTGGAAACCATCATCAAGTATTAGACAATCTACATCATGGTCTCTAATTGCTTTTTCTCCATTTTTGACCCTGTCTTTACCAAGTAAAACTGGCACATCTTTGAGATTTTCCCTTAGGATGAGATATTCGTCATTAATAAAATGTTGCTTTTTGAAATTATTGTCTTCATTCGACATGTTATCATCTGCCATTGAGAGATTGTTGTCACCATACCCCCTACTTAATATTGCAACTTTTTTATTACTTTTATGAAGATACCTTGCCAAATATTCTACAAGAGGCGTCTTGCCTGTTCCTCCTGTTGTAATATTTCCTATACTAATTACTTTAACGGGCAAACTTTTACTTTTAGCTATACCATTTCTATAAAGAAAATTTCTTGTATTTAATACTACTAAATAAGGATATGTAAATGCTGAAAGTGACGACCTGATCAAGGCAGCTAGAAAACCTCTTTGTTGTCCCGAAAGGATTGATAGGTAATATTCCTTTTCCATAAAAAAAAGGTTTTAGATATTCTCTTGACAGGATAACAGGATAGTCAAGATAGTTTTCAAATCCTGTTTATCCTGTCAAATATTTTTTCCTTGTGAACGTCTAAAGGAATTTTTTATTCTAGAGGAACTGACCAATAGGCATTATCCAGGAATTGCTTCCAGGTATGATATTTGTTTGAACTTAGTTTTAACTGAATAATAGGGCAATGCCTTGGTTGAACTGGCTTGCGAATCAGTTTCATTCTGGCCTCTTTAGGTTTACGGCCTCCCTTGTGCTTATTACAATCTGTACAGGCACAAACAATATTTGTCCACGTACTCTTACCACCCAGGGTTCTAGGTATAATGTGGTCTAGGCTTAGTTCTGATGTAGGAAATCTTTTGCCACAGTACTGACATCTATTCTGATCTCTTGCAAAGATATTTTTTCTATTGAACTTAACGTTTGCTTTGGGCAGTTTATCGTAAACAACTAACCTGATAATTTTTGGCACTTTAATATCAAATGAAATTGTTTTAATCCACTCGTATCCATCCTCTTCTGGTAATCCACTTTTTGCCTTGTATAAGGAGACATCCACCCAGCTAGAAAAATTATAAGAATTGTACTGACCATCATCTATCGATACAACTTCAGCATTTTCCTTAAATAGTAGTGCAAATGCCCTCTTTGCATTTACGATGTGAATCGCCGTAAAAAACTTGTTCAAAACCAAAACACTTGATTCCAGTGCGCTGCTTCTTTGCATAAAAAACTCCTTTAGGCTCTAAGTCGACAATTTCTTGCCCTGGCCCAGACCGCAGGGCGGATCGCACAAGGGCAGGCTTTTTCTGTCAAAATATTTATCAATGAAATTTTCCCAAATATCTGATAAGCATTAAAATAAAGGCGTCCACTTGCTATGCAATGTTCTCAGCTATAAAGTCACCTACCTCAATAGTAGAATAACCCATCTTTCCTGCATCAACACCTTTAAGTTTTTTACTTACAACCTTCATTATGGCATTTTCAATAGATTTTGCAACCTCTTCTTCACCCAACTGCTCAAGCATCATTGCGCATGCGAGTATGGCAGCAATCGGATTAATAACATTCTTGCCTGCATATTTTGGAGCAGAACCACCAATTGGCTCAAACATTGACACGCCATTGGGATTTATGTTTCCACCAGCGGCAACCCCCATGCCACCTTGAATCATTGCACCTAAATCCGTAATAATGTCACCAAACATATTGCACGTCACAATTACATCAAACCATTCAGGATTCTTTACCATCCACATGCATGTCGCATCAACATGGGCATATTCACGTGTTATATCTTTATATTCTTCTCCTACTTCGTTAAACACCCTCCACCATAAGTCGTGTGCATAGGTCAGAACATTTGTCTTTGCACAAAGTAATAACTTTTTCCTTTTACCTCTTTTTCTTGTATATTCAAAGGCATAACGGATACAACGCTCCACCCCCTGCCTTGTATTAATCATTTCTTGTGTTGCTACTTCTTCTGGAGTCCCTTTCTTTAAAAATCCTCCTATTCCAGCGTATAATCCTTCATTGTTTTCACGCACAACAACAAAGTCAATATCATCTGGCCCTTTATCCTTTAGTGGACAATCTACACCAGGGTATAATTTCACTGGGCGTAAATTTATATATTGTTGAAACTCAAACCTTAATCTCAGTAGCAAACCTTTTTCAAGGATACCTGGTTTTACTTCAGGATGACCGATGGCCCCTAAATATATTGCATCACATTTTTGGAATTCCTGAATTACAGAATCAGGCAGGATTTCTCCTGTTTTTAAATATCTATCACCACCAAGATCGTATTCAATCGTCTCATACTTAAAATTCTTTTTTTTACTGACAACTTCAAGTACCTTTAATCCTTCTCGAATTACCTCAGGACCTGTCCCGTCGCCAGGAATTGTTGCTATTTTATACAATGTTATAAACTTATATCAATATTTGAATTACAAGATTATTAAAAAAAGATATTAACAATTATTGATACTTTTTCAAGAGGAAAAATATTATTAGTAACCACATGTCCCATTTTGTTCTTATGGAAAATGAGCCAATTTATATCCTTTTCCTAGTGCTAGAGGGTTTTTGATTATTTTTGTCACAAATTCCTTCGCATCATTAATTGAACCTGCTAGATCATTTCCCTTTGCCAACTCAGTGGCTATTGCTGCAGAATATATACACCCTGTACCATGAACATTTTCAGTTTTTATGCGATCTTCCTTAAGATATTCAAAGGATTTCCCATCATAGAAGACATCAACAATCTCCCCTTTCAAGACATTTTCTTCACAATTTGTTTGGCGTGCGATATGTCCCCCTTTTATTAAAACATTAGCAGCTCCTTGTTTATATATAGATTTGGCAGCATCTTTCATGTCAGAGCTATTACTAATCTTAAGACCTGCTAGCACTTCTGCCTCTGGTACGTTAGGCGTTACTAAATAAGATAATGGAATCAAAACAGAGCGGAGCTTCTTAACACCTCCTGAAGACAAAAGCCTTTCACCTTTGTGTGACTCAATTATAGGGTCAACAACTATCTTTTTAAGATTGTACTTTTTAATTCTATTGCATACTACCTCTACAATTTCATCATTCACAAGCATCCCTGTCTTCAAAGAGTCTGCTCCTATATCTGTAACAACCGTATCTATTTGTTGGCCTACAAATGAAGCTGGAACTTCAAAAACTGATCTTACCCCAAGAGTATTTTGAACGGTAATGGCCGTAATTGCACATGTACCATAAGCACCAAGTGCATTTATGGTCTTTAGATCAGCCTGAACACCTGCTCCGCTACAAGAATCTGAACCTGCTATTGTTAGAACTCTATACATTTTATAAATTAGCTCCCTTCGCTCGCCAATTTATTACGATTTGCTTCGCAAAATAAAAATCATATTCCCTGCCAGCAGAGAAAACAGAACAGCATACTATATCGAATAATACAAGAGACATATTTTGTGAGATAAAATATATTAATAGTTTATGGAATTTCTGAAACGTTCAAGTTAGATTCTTCGATTCACTCAGAATGACAGAACGAAAGACTCGAAATGATTAGCGTTGTCATTCTGAGAGAGGAACGACATGAGCTAAGCTCAGCTTTGCCGAAAAATCTCTATTTGAAATTCCTAGACGTTAAATTAGCAAACGAAGTAAGTTAATTAAAATATATATTGGAAATTCTACAAGCGGTGCGGCAAGTTCGCCACTGCAAATCTTGCAACAAGTACATGTCAATCTCTGGAGGATATGAAGTTATTTTATCATATCTCATACAGAATGAATAATGTTTACTGAAATAAACATGTCCTGACGACAATTCAGGATAAAGCGCAAGATTTTTTAAGTTTTGCGTAGCAAATGGAATAAATTGGCGACCGAAGGGAGCTAATTTATGTTATACAATTATCTTGTAAACTTAAATGACTTTTTGTAGAATCCTTAAATCAATATAAAATTTAAATAAATAGCAGGCAAAGGAAAAATTTTATGACAAACCTAAACCTATCAAATCTAACCTCACAGGGGTGACAAAGTGGTTTAGTAGTTTTCCGACCTATTTTACTGTTTTGTATTTCCTTCTTAAGCTGTTGAAATTATGGCATTTATGAATCTTTTTGTCTATATTAAAAAAAGACTTTTATTCCAAAACCCGTTGACAAATAAAAACAAAAGTGTTATAAGTTTCCACATAAGCACTCACATAATATACAATAGAATTAATAGATGTTATTTAGTACGAATTTATAAAATGCCTTTAACAAGAAAAACAATCGGAGCATTCATTTTAGTATGCGTATTAATATCTTTGCAGTCATGCAGAGCTACTCGGTCTCCGGTTGAAAGGCTTGCTACAAATTTGCGAAATGTTCCTGAATACTCAATAATTTTAGAAGATATGCAGACTAGCGGGAGCATCTTTAAGCAATATAATCATAGATATAAGGTAATTATTGGGGATAAAGCTAACTATACAGATTGGTTAAGGGTATCTGAATCTTTCTACAGGCAAAACCAAAATTATCTAGGTATGGCATTATTGTCCAAGACGGAAGATGGTTATGTAAAAACTCCTTCCCCTCCAGGTTATCAATATGTTGGTAATTCCCGATATGGTGAATGGAGAAGGGATAGCTCGGGAAACTCATTTTGGGCATTTTATGGCCAATACATGTTTATGTCTCATATGTTTGGCATGGTAAACAGGCCCGTTTACAGAGATCACTATAGTACATACACTGATTACCGGCGTAATAACAGACCATATTATGGCCCAAAAAACCAATACGGGACAAATGGAACTGTAACAAAGCAAACAAATAAGAGTTTCTTCCAAAGGAAGATGGCAAAACAGAGAATGGCAAAACAGAGTTTCGGCCAAAGGGTAAAACAGAGAATTGGAAGAAGTCAGAGTCCGTTTCGTAGTAGAGGAGGAGGGTTCGGGAAATAATGAATTTTGACAATCTCATATCAGCAATTGTTTATTTGGTGTGCTGCTATTTCCTTTTCTGGCTTGGTAAACTCGCTTACGACGTAGTTCACAGAGACTTTAGTGTCAAAGAAGAGTTGGTTAAAAAGGATAATTGCGCTTTTGCCCTTTCGATAGTTGGTTACTACTTGGGTTTGGTTTTTGCGATAGGAGGAGTGGTAGTAGGTGAATCAACAGGTATGCTGCCCGACTTAATAGACATATTTATTTATGGCCCAATTGCAATTATATTAATGAACTTTTCAACATTTATTAATGACAAATTAGTACTATATAAGTTCAATAATAAAAAAGAAATATTGAAGGACCAAAATGCAGGGACAGGCGCTGTTGAGTTGGCCATTTATCTTGCTACTGGAATGATCATATTTGGTTCAATTTCTGGTGAAGGTGGTGGAATAATTACGCTTCTGGCCTTCTGGGCAATTGGTCAAGCGTCATTCATAATCATTGGCCTCATTTATAATCTAATCACACCTTACAACATTCATGATGAAATTGAAAAGGACAATGTGGCCGCTGGTGTCTGTTATGCCGGAGCTATTGTTGGGGTTGCAAATATAGTCAGACACGCTATAAGTGGAGATTTTATCAACTGGAGTGAAAGCTTACTCACATTCGTGGGTTATTTCGTCCTCGGCATCATTTTGTTGCCACTAATCCGTTTATATACCGACAAGGTTCTTTTGCCCGGTGCAAAACTAACCGATGAGATTGTTAATCAGGAAAAGCCAAATCTTGGCGTTGCCTTTATCGCAGCGTTCTCTTACATTGGTTCTTCATTCCTCATAACCTGGTGCATTTAAATCTTTAATCCTTTCAATTTTCAATTATTAATCGTACATGTCCAACCCACTCTTAGCAGCACAGAGCAGGATACTTAAGATATGTATCTTTGCCACAGGATGTGCTGGCATAGTTGCTGAATTTGTATTGTCTACCCTTGCGAGTTACCTCCTCGGAAATCCCATACTCCAATGGACTGTATTGATGTCTTTGATGTTGTTTGCAATGGGATTGGGAAGCAGGGTCAGTAAATATTTATTACATAATCTGCTTGATAAATTCATTTTTTTGGAATTTTCTCTTTCCATCCTTTGCGGCATCTCGGTAGCTCTTTGCTATTGGGTTTCGACATTCAGCCATAACACCAGCCTACTCATTTATTCCTTGAGTTTATTAATTGGCTTGCTAATTGGTGTAGAAATACCCTTAGTAACCAGGATGAATGAATCGTATGAAGATCTCAGGGTTAATATATCATCAGTTATGGAAAAAGATTATTATGGCGCCCTTGTTGGAGGTCTTCTGTTTGCATTTTTTGCCCTACCTTTTTTTGGTCTTACATATACACCCATTGCCCTTGGAATAATAAATTTTATGGTAGCTTCAATGCTTTTTTGGAAATTTAGACATCTAATACGTTACAAAAAGACCATTAAAATTTCATTCTGGTCAATCACTTCATTTTTCCTAATATTCGTTTTTGCAGTGAAGCCAATCATACTATTTAGTGAACAGAAGAAATACAAGGACCGAATAATTTTTGAAAAACAGACCGCATATCAGAAGATAGTCATAACACAGTGGAAGGATAAGTACTGGCTTTTTATAAATGGGAATGAACAATTTTCGACATTTGACGAAGAAAAATACCATGAACCCCTAATACATCCCGCAATGTCTCTCTCTAAACAGAAAAAAAATATACTGATACTGGGAGGCGGCGAAGGGCTGGCGGCAAGGGAGATCTTAAAGTATGATGATGTAGAAAAAATAACAGTAGTTGACATTGACCCGGAAATGACCGAACTTGCACAACATCATCCAGTTATCACAAAGATTAATCAAAACTCTATGGTAGACATAAGAGTTAATATCATAAATCAAGATGCCTTCGTATTTGTGGAAAACAACGAAGAATTTTATGACGTTATATTCGTAGACTTGCCAGACCCTAAATCAGTTCATTTGGCCAGACTTTATTCCAAAGAATTCTACTCTTTGTGTCAGCACAGGCTCAACAAATACGGTATATTAGTAACTCAGGCGTCTAGTCCCATACATTCCGTTAAATCATTTGTCTGCATAATAAAGACTATGGAATCGGCAGGTTTTACAGTGTTACCCTATCATAACCAAATCCCAACACTTGGAGAATGGGGTTGGTGCTTAGGCATAAAGAATGAAGTTGCAACTTACAATACATTAAAATCAAAATTAACGAAAATTAATCTTGCTAAAATTTCCACTAAATTCCTGAACAAAGATGCTATGATTTCCATGGTTCACTTTGGCAAAGGGATTTTGGAGGAAAAAGATAAAGTAGAAGTCAACAGTATATTGGATCCAGTTTTAGTAAGATACTATAAAAAGGGGCATGGGATGTTTATTAATTGAATATTGATGATTTTAGATATTTTGTGGATTCGGCCTGTCGGCCTTAATCAACCCTACTGTAGCTATTTATTATTTGTGCTTCATCTTCTTTGGTTAAATCTGTGTTATCTGTGAAATCTGTGGTTTTTCTTTTTTAATCAACTTGCGCAGCTATGTTCTAAATATGTTTGATTACCAGTGACTAATCATTATCCCGGTAATATGTTTGTAAATTGGTATTCCTCAACATATTTACCCACAGACGCTTCAAATTTATCTTCTTCCCATTGTTCTATGGTAAGTATCTTTTCTTCTGACTCATCAAGGAAATCCCAATAGAGGAATTCGGTTTTCTGTTCTCCGCCCCCTTTACAGAAATAACCACCACTACCATCTTCAAGATAATATATTACACCATCATATTCTATCTCGTTTGGTGGATCTTCTTTTTCCCGAATATGTTTGCCTAATCCTGGACCCAATTTTTTGAACGGAATTTTCTTCGCTAAAACCCACTCAGGTTCGTCATCATCCTCACATTCCAGATATACAACTTCATTACCAGATGTGAGTTCCCATTCATAGCTATAGTCCCCATTGCCCCAGTCATATTTGTTATATTCTGTAACCTTCCAGGTTTTTAAATCATAATCCACAAGATATCCAACTTTGAGTTTAGACAAAACAAGGTCTTGGAAAGGATCTAATTCTTCCTTCTTTTTCTTCTTGCCAAACATTCTGTTCCATGCCATTTTCTTTTTTCCTTAATAAACACTTATGGCTACTTGGGATTCCACGAACGATGAAAATTAATAATATAGGTTAGGCATCCTGCCTGACCGTTTTGTAATTCCGAGGCAAGATGCCTCGACTATTTCAGGGTTATTTTCGGATTAATTTATTATATACCCATCTTAGCCTTAAGTGCAGCCAGCTTATCATTTGCCGGACTTAATTGACCTCCACTTAATGCTGCATTGATTTCATCATCTACACTCTTTTCCGTTGATGTTAACTCACCGTAGGATTGTGCCAGTGATTCATCCTCTTCAACCTTGGACTTCATCTTCTCTAACATTGCAATAGTTCCAGAAGAATCAACCCTGGCCATTTGCTCATTAATCTTACGAGTTGCAGCAGCAGTCTTAGCTCGCGCCCTGAGGGTGATGAGTTCATTTTCGTATGAAGATACAGTTGACTTCAATTTACTTACATTTGCCTGTAATTGTGCAGCCATTTTATCCTGCTGTTCCCAGTTCTGCATCAGACTGACAGTCTTTTGGCTGCACTCTTCTTTTCTGCTTAAGGCTTCTGTTGCCAATCTTTCTGCTTCAGCTTGGTCTAAATCATCACTCTGCATTTTCTTAAGTAGCATCATAGCCTTACGTTCATAGTCGGCTGCAAGTCTCTTGTTGTCATCAGCTTCTTTCTTCAAGCGTATTGCTACTCCTTTAACCTCAGCCAGGCTCTTCATGGTTCCTTGTAGATCTTTCTTCAAGTCTCTTATTCCTTGTTCAGTCATCTTGATGGGATCTTCAAATTTGTCCATCGCACTGTGTGCCTGGGCCTGTCCAACTTTAAACATCCGCTGAAATATACTAGCCATAGTTTCTCTCCTTCTTTAATTACAAATATCTCAAATTAATGGTATAAAAATTTCTATATAGATACTGTTTAAATAGATTAACTTTTACTAAACTCAATGAGTTCGCTAGCATACTCTGATAAAGCAATGCTCAATGCATTAATTGAACCCTCCAGCTCATTCTTGTCGAGGTTTTCCAACTGTAAGGTATCCCTAAAAAGAACTTTCTTTCCTTCATCATCCAGTACAAATGCTCCATGAACCAAGGTGCGATTCATTTGGAGCAATCGCTTAAAGAACCCATCTGTCTTTTGCGGAACATCCATAATCACCTGTTCGAGAACTAAAATAGGGTCTTCACAATCTATGATGAGGTTTTTGATACCTTTCTCTTCATCATCGATAATTACTACCTCCTCTTCAGCGTTTTCACTGGAGATAGAAAACCCTAATTCATGTAAATAAGTCTTTACCTTTTGCAGATTTTCAGACATCTCATTTCTCCTCTTTTAATTTTTTTAAATTTATTATAATAGTAATCCCTGTTTTTATTCCTTTCAATACTTTTATTTTCCAAAGTTTGGTCGTTCTTGAGCAATAAGAATCAGATGGTCACCAGTCTGAATAATATATTCCATGGGAGGATTAGCCGTCAGTTTCTTATCATTTAGTGATTCGACTGCTAAGGCAATGGCATTGTGTTCCTTTTTCAGGATTCTTAATGCCTCAATAAACTGCAGGCCTACAAGATTTTGTGGTGGTTTTATCTTATATAGTTCATTGCCGTATCGATTACTTACAAGCTCTGTGATTATCTGAGTTATACCGTGATCTAAGGCTGCCTGAACGAGAAGATTGCTGCTCAGCTCGCCGATAACGATGATCTCATTTGCCCCCGCCAACTCACCGTGTTGCATATTCTTTGCGTCAGAAATCTCAACACATATATAAACATGAGGATTTAACTTCCGAATAGTAAGTGTATTTAATATAACTTTCGCATCTCTTGAGTAAGAATCAAGGTTTTCGTCTGACAGGATCATAACGATTGATGCTTCTTGCAGGTTGGCCTTCTCCATTACCTCAGCATTAACTTCACCATGTATAAAAAAAGTATTCTCATCCTCCAAAGGTTTTTCAGGTATATCTGCAACAATGACTATAGGTTTATTTTTGACCTTTTTATCTGCCCTCAATTCGGCAATAATCTCTTTTGCTTTATAACTCCAACCACAAATAAGAAAATGATCCTTAACCTTTACAGCTTTCACACCTTTTCCTTCTTTAAGCTTCCCTTCAACAAAAATACTGGCGATTGTTGCCGTAAACATCCCGAGTAGTCCGATGCCGAATACCATGACAACGACACCAATAATCTTCCCACCAACTGTTGATGGAGTTATATCACCATATCCAACCGTCGTAATCGTTACAAAACTCCACCAAAAGGCATCGATGACATGTGGAGTCTTTTCAAAAAAGTTGAGTCCTAATGCCCCCACAAACAAGATTAATATTGTTAAAAGGAATAAACGAATAATTTTACTTCTTCTAATGGAGATAATAAATTTACTTATATGAAATAATACATTTATCATTGGAACTTAATATTTATCAATCATTTCTTTCTACTTAAAGAAACTATGTTTCGTTCATGGTAACAAATGACACCTCAGAAATTCCATAATTTATAGAAATATTTGACTTAATAAGATACTTTATTATGTTACGAGATGATATGCAGTTTTCAGATGTAGTGCTCATTTTGTGCAGTAAAATGCAATAAATTGGCGATAGAAGTGAGTTAACTTATACACTTCTAACATTACATAAAAGGAATGTCAAGGTTTTTTCATATGTTGGTCAACATAAAGTGTCAGGCAAATTATGTACTGTTACATAATAAAAAATATATTATAGAAGTAGGTTCAGGTCTGGAAAAGGTGCTACCAAACAATTTTTGTGCTGAGATAGGTAAAGCATTGTTCATTCCTAATTTCAGGGCTGGTAAATACAGCGAGGGCATCTATCAAGGCGCTGCTGCAATCATAAACAAAATAGCACAGGATGCTGGCGTAACTATCTCAGGAACGCCACGAGTAGTGCATCAACCGAGGAGAAGAGGCATGGGTTTTTCATTTTTGCCCCTTCTTTTATTCATGATACTGCCGATGCTTATGGGCATGGGCAGGCGAAGGGCTTACGGACGAAGCCGCTGGGGAGGAATGCCATTCTTTATGATGATGCCATTTATGTTTGGTGGTGGTCTTTTTGGAGGTCATAGAGGCGGAGGGTCATATTCGAGTGGCGGCTTCGGTGGTTTTGGAGGCGGACTCGGTGGTGGTTTTGGAGGTGGCGGTGCCTCAGGTGGCTGGTGATCAACAAGAATTGAATTCGGGCATATAGAAGGACTCTAAAGATGGAACAAATGACCTGATCAAGGGTTATTTCCAGGATTAGACCTTACCAGTCGAGCGGTTGAATAGATTTATCCGTAACAAATCTTGTAACAAGATTAAGAAGCCAGGTGTGATCATTTATATCAAACTCTTTTCTTGAAACCTTTGCCTTTACAAGAGCTATTTCTGATCCTTTATGGAATTCAACAGACTTTAAAGCCACATAATTTATATCAACATTAATAAAACCTCGAGAACCAAAGCTTCCGTAAAGGTCAACATCTTTAAAATCAAAAGCTTCGACATTTTCTCCCTTTTTTCTTAAACGGAAAGAAAATGACCCGTAAAAAACCAATGCCTTTGCCTGCTGTCGCATTCCTACTCTAGAAATCCCGTATCCTTCGCCACTGTTTAAATCCAGTTTTACTTTATCGCTATCAAAGAAAACTTTATAAAATGGTCTTACCCGGTTTTTCCTGGATAAATAAATCTTAGAAATCCTGTTTGGAAATTCAAGATCACTAAAAACCTCACTTGAAATCAAAAGCTTAATAGACAAATCACGATTAATAACAATCTCATCCTTTTCAATAGATGCATACTTAGAAATGTAAAAAAGCATTGTATAAAACTGCTCAAGCTTTGACCTAAGAATAGAAGCATCAAAAAGCTCGATAAGCGCTTTATCCATCTCACTATTTTTCCATCTGAACAGCTTTTGTTTTTCAGAATCAACAAGTGCATACACATCATCCAGCACCTGATTTGTATTAAACTTTGCAGGCTGTGTAATCGCTGGCCCAGATTTACTATCAAATGCAAAAGCAGTGACGGTAGTTAATAGAAATGTTAAACATACAAAAAGGAAATTTCTAAACATAATTTATGTTTCAGCTATTAAAAGAAAGTCAAAAAGTTTTGCCTGGACTTCACTATCCATATTAATAAACTCAATCCCGATGTTTGTATTGGTGTTGTCCTTCTTAATGCTTTTCAGTTTTGCTGCTGCGATTAGTTCTTTCTCTATACCAGGCAATTGGAAACCTACATTAATTTCATTATTTAACTCCTGTAGATTTATGATGCTTTCAAGTTTAGGTGTTTTTACAACGAATAGACACCCTACCCTACTAATATCTGTAATACTTCCCTTTATTGTTTGGTTTGCAATTCTTACATTAGCAGGTAGGAAGCACTCAATTCTTTTATGGCCACGAAAATCATAACTCTCGATTTTCTCTGGATATTCAATGAAAACTAATTTAAATGGTTTGTAAATAAGATCAATAATACGTGACTGAAAACCAAATACAGTACCATTATGCACGTATTTTACAGATATATCGTTTCCTTTATTTAAAAAGTTTGAAATATTTTTCATTGAATGTGTAGGAGGCATTTTGATGATCAGATACTTGTCATTACTGCCGATTCCAATCAGTTCGCATGATAATCGTCTCAACGCACCCTTAAACTGGACCCTAAATGTTGTGCCAATGTTCATATAACACATCCTTTTGAGTTTGTCGTTTTCTCATTAATCTGTTATAGAATAAGATGCAAATATTTTACTTAAATATGTGACATTAAGAAGGTACTTTTTTACTAATAATAAGTTTTTTTTGTCAAGATGAATGTGATAATTAGTTGGACGAAATTAATCCCCCTTAAATCCCCCTTTGAAAAAGGGAGAATCAGGGGGATTTAACCTTTTTTATTTTAGAGGAATTTGCCAATTCGCTTTTTTTATCTACTATAGTTAGACGGTTATGTTTGGATAAGGTTTATGAAATTTTCCACCCTTAGATGGAAAACAAAATCAGCATAGCCATCAAGAGGGGTTTCAGAAAGGGTTACAATGGCAAGGAGCGCACCATTCTCTTTTGCAATTGAAGGGATGGAACTTGCAGGCTGAACAACAAGCGTAGAACCAACAACAATCATTAAGTCACAGGAAAGGGCTAAATTGTTTGCTTTGTCCAAATCTTCTCCCCGTAATTGCTGTCCAAAAGAAATTGTATTGGGTTTTAAAAGGCCTTCACATTTGGGACATAATGGTACCCCCTGTTTTAGGTCTAGATTATCAAACACCTTTTCAGATGATATAGTAAACCCACAATCAAGACAAACAACCTCTAAGTTGGTTCCATGTAAGTTTACGATTATGTCTTTGGGTAATCCACTTTTCTCGTGAAGACCATCTATATTCTGTGTAATAAGTCCAACGAGTTTGCCTTCATCATAGAGATGTTTGAAGAACATATGTCCTTTGTTTGTTGATGCATTACTTAAGTCATCCCATAATTCCTGTTTCCTTTGCCAGTAAAGTATTCGTTTTTTTTCATCTGAGACAAATTCTTCAAAGTAAACCGGCTGAAATTTGTCCCAGATACCACCCTTACTACGGTAATCAGGAATACCAGATTCAGTACTTATGCCTGCTCCCGTAAATCCAACAATTTTTTTACTTCTATCGATGGCAGACTTAAAGGCTATTATTTGTTCGTTTGTATTAATATTACTCATTAAAATGTTATAACCATGTTTAATTGTATTCTAAATGTTAATTCCTCTTTTATCAGATTCTATTACTATATGAATTCATAAAAAGGAAGATTAAGGTTAGATAAAGGTGTTTTAGTCTCGTTGTGTGGTTCATTCATGAAAAACTATATCATTATTCTTCAATATACTCAATATATAATCATGAAGGATAAGGATAGTAAATTACAGTCCATTCGTACTTTCAAAAAATACTTGCCTAAATTCCTCTTGAGTTTATAATTATGCTTTACATTAGAAGGGAGAGAACAATAACTAGTTTTCAGAGACTTTTTTCATATTTTTTAATGATCTTCAGCATTTCTTACATTTTAGCTGGTTGTGTAACAGTCCCTCTACTATTAGTAGCTAAAATAAATGCCAATAATAATGACACTAACACATCACCATCACAAATTCCCGATGGCAGAGCTGAACAGGTGCAATTACGTTCATCTTACAGGAATTTACCAGTGGATGAAGTGCAGGCAATGAATCATATCAAAATACGTAAAAAGAAGAAATGGGGATTTTACGGTTACAGTACAGTCAGTCACGACTATGTGTTGAAAACAATAAATGGTAACAAGGTAGTCATCGACCATGCTACGGGATTAATGTGGCATCAGTCTGGTTCAACATATGGTATGAATTGGGAAAAAGCGAAGCGCTGGGTGAGGTTACTGAATATTAAAGGATATGCTGGGTATTATGACTGGAGGTTACCTACTGTAGAAGAGGCTGCGTTATTGCTAGAATTGAGCAAGGAGAATGGTAGATTTATAGACCCTATTTTCGATAAAACACAAGGATGGATTTGGACTGGTGATAGCTATCGTTTGGATTCTGCTGCATGGTGCGTGAATTTCTTCTCTGGTTTCGTAGATTGGGACATTTACTACTACATCTTCTACTACGTTCGTCCGGTTCGCACCATGAAATAATATGCCTTGGTGATTTAGTTATCGAGCGAAGCTCAGCTTTGGCTTAGCTTAGTCGCAGGTATTTATATTTCTATTTCAAAAGACACGCCAGTTTGTATTTTTTACTACAATATTTTCTGAATTCCACTATAATAATATATTTAGTATTTTGCATTAGTTATGTATTTAATATAAGATACTAAAGCAAGGTGCATCTAAAAAATTTATATTTTGTTAATCAAGAATTATTGAAGTCACGCTTAAACTAAACAAAAATATGAAAGGTAATTATGGAATTGAAAAATATTAGAAATATTGCCATCATAGCCCATGTGGATCATGGAAAGACAACCTTAGTAGATCAAATGTTAAAGCAAACGGGAGTCTTTCGCTCAAATCAGCAAGTAGCTGAAAGAGTGCTCGACTCTCACGATCAGGAAAGGGAACGTGGGATTACGATAGTAGCAAAAAATTTCTCAATCCAGTACAAAGGTATTAAACTAAATATAATTGACACACCGGGACATACAGACTTTGGAGGTGAAGTGGAGCGCACCTTGAAGATGGCAGAGGGAGTTTTGCTTTTGGTAGATGCTTATGAAGGGCCAATGCCACAGACGAGATACGTGTTACAAAAGGCATTAGTTTATCACCTCAAACCCATTGTGGTTATCAACAAGATTGATAGAACTGACGGAAGGCCAAATGAGGTCTTAGATGAAATTTTCGACCTGTTTGTTGAATTAAATGCCGATGATGATCAATTAGATTTTCCTGTCATTTATGCAAGCGCTAAAGATGGCTATGCAAAGCTTGATATTGAAGATGAAAGCACTAATTTGACACCACTTTTTGAAGCTATTATTAATCACATTCCACAACCAAAAGCAAACCCTAATAAGCCATTTCAGATGCTAATACACACACTAGATTATAATGATTACGTAGGCAGAATCGGTATTGGCAAGATTACAAATGGAAGTATACGT
This sequence comes from Candidatus Scalindua rubra, assembly GCA_001723765.1. Lineage (GTDB taxonomy): Bacteria > Planctomycetota > Brocadiia > Brocadiales > Scalinduaceae > Scalindua_B > Scalindua_B rubra. The sequence goes on along the minus strand of MAYW01000057.1, from coordinate 7,710 downwards.
CCAAGTAGTGAAGTGGCTTGGCTTAAGATGAATGGAGAAAGTTGCAATGAAAGAATTGGAGAAATCTATTCATTTCTGGGTTTGGGACGAAAAAATGTACAGGAAGCCTTTGCCGGTGACATTGTAGCAGTAACGGGAATAGAAAACATAGAAATTGGCGATACCCTGGCAGATATTAATTATCCTAAGCCGCTTCCCATCGTAAACATTGATGAGCCAACATTATCAATGATATTTTCAGTAAACGATTCTCCATTTTCAGGTAAAGATGGGAAATATGTAACAAGCCGTAATCTGAGGGAAAGATTATATAGAGAATTGAGTTCAAATGTCTCATTGAGAGTGCATGATACTCACTCTAGCGATTCATTTCATGTTGCAGGAAGAGGGTTGCTGCATCTATCTGTGTTGATTGAGAATATGAGGAGAGAGGGTTATGAACTTCAGGTTTCAAAACCAAAGATTATTTACAAGGAAATTAATGGGAAAAAGGCCGAACCCATAGAGTTTGTTTTAATTGATGTTCCAAAGGAACATGATGGTCAAGTTATTTCACTGCTGGGAAGCCGAAGGGGTGAAATGTTGGATATGCGGAAAAACAATGGGCGAATAAATTTTGAATTCAAGCTTCCTTCACGTGGATTGGTCGGATTAAGATTGAGACTTCTTAGCTCTACACAGGGAAACGCTATTATGTATCATAATTTTTATGAATACGAATATTTCAAGGGAGACATTCCACACAGGACTCAGGGTGTCTTAGTCTCTACGTCAAATGGAGAGGTTACATCATATGCCTTAGACGCATTGAGTGACCGGGGGGTAATGTTTGTCAAACCAGGTGATAGGGTTTATGAAGGTATGATAGTTGGTGAACACTGCGAACAAAACGACATAACCGTAAACGTGTGTCGTGCTAAAAAGGCAACAAATATAAGATCTGCTACCGGGGAAAAGGGAATAAAACTATCCCCTCCCAGGGATTTGACGCTGGAAATGGCATTGGAGTATATTGAAGATGACGAGCTGATCGAGATTACACCTAAAACCTTTCGACTCAGGAAAATATTATTAAATGAACACGATCGCAAACGCCAGAAAATAGCGTCACAAACAACCAGATAACATCTTGTAGTTTTAAAACTTACCCACCAGAACAAGTCTTCAGATCTTTTTATTAATAAATGTCATAGTGTATCTACATTATATTATGTATTGACAACATCTCTACCGTTTTGTACCTTACCTTACATCCTGGGTATCTGTTTATTCAATATTAAATTCGTCTTAACGATATATAATCTTAAATAAACAACATATTAAATATTTATGTATGTATTGCAATAAATGATAATTTTTCACGCTATATTTAGGAAATGAAATATCTAATTATTACAATAATCTCTGCTTCTGAAACTGTTTGGCTTGCCCCAGTATCTTTTCTTCAGCTTCCTGATGTTCGGAAATCTTATGCGAGAATGCGGGGGTGGTCAAGCGTTTAAGTGACACGACGCAACACTCACTCATCAATATAGTAACGATTTTTCTTGGTCTTGATGTGGGTAGCAAATTATCAGCGGACAAGTTTCTTAATCTTGAGACACTAGGCATTATTGTGCTCGGTCTTTTTGTCTTTTCATTCGGAACTGCATCCGGCGTTATCATGGCAAAAATCATGAACATATTCTCTTCCAATAAAATCAATCCCATTATCGGGTCTGCTGGTGTTTAGGCTGTTCCCATGGCAGCTCGAGTCTCTAACAAGATAGGGCTTGAAGAGGATCATCATAATTTTCTCCTTATGCACGCAATGGCTCCAAATGTTGCGGGCGTAATTGGCTCTGCAGTTGCTGCCGGTGTTCTTCTTGCAGTCTTTTTTATAAAATTATTATGAGCACTATCATTCTTTAACCCACCTCAAAATACATCTCACCCGCCACACTGCTCGTAGGGCAAGTTTACCCGACACGTCTTTTGGCGGGCTTGTTTTATTCCTGTGAATCAAGCAATTCTTTTACATATATTAAGAAAATTGTTGACATTTTTTTTAAAAGCTGCATAATTTCGAAATATTAGAGATTTTAAATGTATACCCTCAATATACTTACAAAAATAAGTCTAATATAATTTTCAAAATCTTAAGCTTGAAAGTGCTCTGAGAAAGATAAAGGGAGAAATAAAATTTAAACTATTATTAAAGTATCATGAAAACAAAACATACGTACTCTACAAAAAATGCCCAAATAATTAAGATTATAATAGAAAGAATGTCTGGCAAATTAGGACGTACACATATTCTTAAACTAATTTATTTGGTTGATTATCATTCTCACAGGCTTTTCGGGAAGTCTGTTTCCACATTTAAATATAGATGGTGGCAAAATGGTCCATTTGATGAAACATTTTTTGATTATATCTCATATCTAAAAGGAACTTATATTGAAGAAAAAAGAGTTCAATACCCATCTGGTTGTCATGGCTATGTGTATCATAATCTTCCTACCAAAATAAATTATAATTATATTTCAGAACCAGAATATCATTTATTACAATATGTTATTGAAATTTACAGTAAAGTTGATCTGCAAACACTTATGGATGAAATTGTATATGAGACAGAACCAATGAAAGAGTTAATTAGGAAGAAAAGAGCTTATGGAAAGATGCTTCCAATGGAAATAGTAAACAATGCTGATAAAGAACTATATAAGGGCTTAAATCCTGAAGACGTCATAGCAGAGAAAATGAAATTATTGGAAGAGAGAGCTACAACTGTGCAATCGAGTAACTTGATAGCAGAGAAAATAAGCTGGAAAGAGAGAGTTTCAATTGCGCGATTGAAGAACTTGATAGCAGAGAAAATGAGATTATGGAAAGAAAGAATTACGTTTGTACGATCAAGGAACCTGATAGCAGAGAAAATGAAATTGTGGAAAGAGAAAATTACGTTTGTGCATTCGAGGAACTTGATAGCAGAGAAAATGAAATTATGGAAAGAGCGAGTTTCGATTGAGCGATTGAAGAACTTGATAGCAGAGAAAATGAAATTATTGAAAGAGAGAATTACATTTGTGCGATTGAGTACCTTGATAGTTGATAAATCAATAGAGATAGCATATAAGCTCTTAAAGTACTTGGGAACGGAAGTAGTAATTTATGGTTCAATCAGGGTAGAGAGTGAGCCTTCAGAGGCAAAGATATATTTGGATGGTGATGAAATTGGCACGACTCCTGATATTCTAAGGTCTATCGTTCCTGGTACTCATGAGGTGGAAGTCAAGATGGACGGATATGAAGAATGGAGTGAGAGGGTAAATGTAAAGGCAGGTAAAGGAAAGGTCTTAACATCTGTACTTCAATTAAAGACAGGTTCTCTCAGCATAAAGAGTGAGCCTTCAGAGGCAAAGATATATTTAGACAGTGATGAAATTTGTACGACTCCTGTTATTATAAAGTCTATCGTCCCGGGTACACATGAGGTGGAAGTCAGGATGGATGGATATGAAGTTTGGCGTGAGAGGGTAAATGTAAAGGCAGATACAGAGAAGGCATTAACAGCGGTACTTAAAATAAATACCGGCTTTATCAGCATAAAGAGTGAACCTTCAGAGGCAAAGATATATTTAGACGGTGAAGAAATTGGCACGACTCCTGGTAATTTAAGGTATATTGTTCCGGGTATGCATGATGTGGAAGTCAGGATGGACGGATATAAAGCTTGGAATAAGAGGGTGAATATAAAGACAGGTAAAGAAAAGGCCTTAATGGCGAAACTTCAAATAAATACCGGCTCTATCAGCATAAAAAGCGAACCTTCAGAGGCAAGGATTTATATAGACGGTGAAGAAATTGGCACGACTCCTGATATTATAAAGTCTATTGTCCCGGGTACTCATGAGGTAGAAGTCTGGATGGACGGATATGAAGTTTGGAGTGAGAGGGTAAACGTAAAGGCAGATAGAGAGAAAGTTATAACAGCGATACTTCAAATAAATACCGGCTCTATCAGTATAAAGAGTGAGCCTTCAGAGGCAAAGATATATTTAGATGGTGAAGAAATTGGCACGACTCCTGATAGTGTAAGTGATATTGTCCCGGGCACGCACGAGGTGGAAGTCAGGATGGACGGGTATGAAGTTTGGAGTGAGGAGGTGGAAGTTGAGGCAGATAAGGAGAAGGCCTTAACCGCTGTACTTCAAATAAAGACAGGTTCTCTCAGCATAAAGAGTGAGCCTTCAGAGGCAAAGGTTTATTTAGACGGTGAAGAAATTGGCACGACTCCTGATATTTTAAAGTGTATCATTCCGGGTACACATGAAGTGGAAGTCAGGATGGACGGATATGAAGTTTGGAGTAAGAAGGTGGATGTTGAGGCAGATAAGGAGAAGGCCTTAACAGCGATACTTCAAATAAAGACAGGTTCTATCAGCATAAAGAGTGAGCCTTCAGAGGCGAAGATTTATTTAGACGGTGAAGAAATTGGCACGACGCCCGCTAGTTTAAGTGATATTGTTCCTGGTACACATGAGGTGGAAGTCAGGTTGGACGGATATGAAGCTTGGAGTAAGAGTATAAATGTAAGGGCAGGTAGAGAGAAGGCTTTAACAGCTGTACTTCAAATAATAACAGGCTCTATCAGCATAAAGAGTGAGCCATCAGAGGCAAAGGTTTATTTAGATGGTGAAGAAATTGGTACGACTCCTGATAGTTTAAAGGATATTGTCACGGGTATGCATGAGGTGGAAGTCAAACTGGATGGATATGAAGTTTGGAGTGAGAAGGTTGATGTTGAGGCAGATAAAGAGAAGGCCTTGACAGCGGTACTTCAAAAAAAGACCGGCCCTATTATGATAAAGAGTGAGCCTCCAAAGGCGGATATATATTTAGATGGAGATAAAATCGGTACGACTCCTGACATTTTAAGATCCATTGTTTCGGGTACGCATGAGGTGGAAGTCAGGCTGGACGAATATGAAGTTTGGAGTAAGAAGATAAATGTAAAGGCAGGTAAAGGTAGGGTCTTGACAGCGAAACTTCAAATAAAGACCGGCTCTATTATGATAAAGAGTGAGCCTTCGGAAGCAAAGGTTTATTTAGATGGTGAAGAAATTGGTACAACTCCCGCTAGTTTAAGTGATATTGTCCCGGGTACGCATGAGGTGGAAGTCAGGATGAACGGATATGAAGTTTGGAGTGAGAAGGTGGATATTGAGGCAGGTAAAGAGAATGCCTTAACAGCGGTACTTCAAAAAAATACCGGCTCTATTATGATAAAGAGTGAGCCTTCAAAGGCAAAGATATATTTAGGCGGTGTAGAAATTGGCATGACTCCTGATAGTGTAAGGGATATTGTTCCGGGTACGCATGAGGTGGAAGTCAGGATGGACGGATATAAAGCTTGGAGTAAGAGGGTAAATGTAAAGGCAGGTAAAGAGAAGGCCTTAACAGCGGTACTTCAGATAAATACCGGCTCTATTATGATAAAGAGTGAGCCTTCAAAGGCAAAGATATATTTAGACGGTGTAGAAATTGGCATGACTCCTGATAGTGTAAGGGATATCGTTCCGGGTATGCATGAGGTGGAAGTCAGAATGGACGGATATAAAGTTTGGAATAATAGGGTAGATGTTGAGGTAGGTAAAGAGAAGGTCTTAACAGCGATACTTCAAAAAAGGACTGACTCTATCAGCATAAAGAGCGAACCTTCTTCAAAAGAAATAATACGACTACGTTCATCTTATGACAAATTATCTATTCCTCAAGTAAACGCATTACCATATATATCAATACGTGAACAACAAAAACATATATTTCTTTGTCACAGTACAATCAGTCATAATTATGAAGGGAAGACAATTGATGGAGACAAGGTAGTTATTGACCATGTTACGGCATTAATGTGGCACCAGTCGGGTTCATCTGAATATATGAATTGGAAAAAAGCAAAGAAATGGTTAAAGAAGGTAAACATGAAAGGTTACGCTGGATATTCCGACTGGCGGTTACCGACTGTAGAGGAAGCAGTGTCATTGCTAGAATCGAAAACGGGGAAAAGCAATTATTTTATAGATCCTATTTTTGCCAAAAAACAATGGGGGATGTGGACTGGTGATAAAAATGGCTGGGATATTCAGCGGGGAACTCGCGCGTGGGTCGTAACCTTCATCAATGGCACCGTGAACCAGAGCTACATCAATTCTGCATCCACCTATGTTCGCCCGGTTCGCTTATTACAATGATACGACTTGGTGATCTGGTTACTTTTCTTTTTCTTGATTTGCTGCTTGTTTAACTTTATATATCAAAATTTATATCCACCCTATACCACATCTCATCTAACCACCCCCTTTTTTATTTTTGATAAAATATTTTATCCGAAAGAAAAATTATGGACAATATGAAATATCTCAAATATGAAAATGAAAGATTTACCGTACATTATATTATTACTATTAATGATAATAGAAGTATTGAAGAACACGCTTCTGATATAACGTTTGAACAAACTGTAGAAGTACCAAAAGATTGTATACCGGAGAAACATTTCGAAGATGGCATAATTGGAATTGTTGAAAACATTCAACCTTACGGGGAAAAAACCTCCTTTGATCTACGATATTTTGAAATTGAACTATGTGGTTTTTCCAGTCTTGAAAAGCATGCACACGAACATGTAATTATAGGGATTCGTGGCAATGAGATTCTTATTAAAGGAGATTCATCTTTGATATCTCTGTTAATGATATTGAGACTCTTCACGGAGTTTACCCTGAGTCCTAAAATAGATTCTTCGTTCCCGCAGGTCACTCAGAATGACATGGGCGAAGGGTTCAGAATGACCCGCCCAAACGCCTATGTCGGACAAGCAAGCGCTGTTATTCTGAGAAGTGAAGAGACGAAGAATCTCTTGCTCGAAAGACAATACGTAATTACAATCTACCACACTCAAAAAACACTTGCCTAATTTCCTAGTAAGTTTATAATCCTAAATTACATCTATAATTTTATTGTACATGCCTAAATGACGTAATAGCATATATCTGTTAAAATCTATGTCTTATGTTTAATATGAGAAAATACTTAATAAAACACATCTTAATCATATCATTAATATTCATTTCAACTCCAATTGTACAATCAATAGAAGCAGAAGAAAAACCACACGTAAATCTGCGTCCATATTATAAAGGTTTGTCTGTATCTGAGGTTCAGGAAATGCCGAATGTCGCAATACGTAAAAAGGAGAAACGTGGATTCTATGGACATAGCACAATTAATCACGGTTATTATTCGAAAACAATCAATGGTGACAAGGTTGTAATAGACCATGCCACAGGCTTAATGTGGTGTCAGTCCGGTTCTGATAAATATATGAGCTGGAAAAAAGCGAAGAATTGGGTAAAAGAGTTGAATAGAAAAAGTTACGCAGGGTATAACGACTGGAGATTGCCTACTTTGGAGGAAGCAGCGTCATTATTGGAATCGGACAAGAAGAATCATAATCTATATATAGACCCAGTATTTGATAAAACACAATGGAGTATTTGGACAGGTGACAGTCATATTGAGAAGGACGCTCTTTCTTTGGATGGTGCGTGGCGCGTTTCTTTCAACGACAGTATCGTGTACTGGAGCAGCGACATCTACGGCATCTTCTATGTCCGCCCGGTACGTTTAGGCAAATGATATACTTATTTAATTAGTCTCTAA
>MAYW01000056.1 GCA_001723765.1 Candidatus Scalindua rubra | reverse complement strand
ATCAACCCAATCTGATGTATCTATAACTATCTGGCTTCATTTTGTCCTCAAAATTTGGTATGGATCCAAATAAATTCTTAATAGCTTTCTCAATTTCTTTATTTGCAATTACCATAGACAAAGCCTCATCAACTGTCTGGGTATCATTTTTTGCCCCTAAAATTTTTTTTGCCACAGCCAACTTATGTTTACTTATTTCCATTGTTTTGCGCATATCGTATCACCTCTATACATATTTTTCTTTAATTATATGCATTAACTTATAAATGTCAACTATAACCTTGTAAAACGTGGCTCACCATAATATGTAGAAGCCTGAGAGGGAAGAATACAGTAAGCAGTTGACAACCCGCCCGTATCGAACGATACCTGCCCGAAAGACAATGTCAGGCGGGTGTTCGGGCGGGAAAGCACGTCGGGTAAACTGGATGTTCGCCACGGCGAATTTGCCTCAACACAAAATCAGGTATTTAATGCCCTTTCGTTTTTCTATAAGAACAAATATGGTATATTATCCACCCATAGAAAACGTTTAAGGCAAATTCAACTCCTTCCACATTCCTTTTCGATAAATTCTTGTAAGCTACACGCTCGTATTGTTTTTGATAAAGGAAATGACTTTGCTGGATTTGAGATAATATATCCATTATCGATTGTAATGTCCTTTTTCTTGTTCAAATTCTTAAATCGTTCAATATTGCGAATCATACCACTATGAGGTGTCTTTGATAACTTTATCTCACATGGTATTATATGCCCTCTTTCTTTTTCGATAATAAGATCAATCTCAAGGCCATTATTAGTTCGATAAAAATATAAAGGTGGCCTTTTTCCATTATTAATGAAGTATTTTAGGATCTCCTGGATTACAAAATTCTCAAATAATGCACCGGCCTGAGGGCCTCTCATTAAGGCAGTCTTGTTTGTAATTCCTGTAATATAGCTCACCAGTCCTGAGTCGGAAAAGTAAATGCGTGGAGACTTAATAATACGGCTTCCCAAATTAACGTAAAATGGACGAAGTAGATAAATTATTCCTGTAGTCTCAAGTATCTTTATCCATGATTTCACCGCTGTAACTGATACTCCCAGATCATTAGAAAGAGATTGGTAATTTAATAACCTGGCACACCGGGCTGCAAGTAAAAACAAAAGATCCCTAAAGAATGTGATCTTGTCGAGCTGAAAGTGTGTTTGTATATCTTTCTCGATATATGTCGAAACATAAGAACCATACCATTGATGTGCATTAATCCCCGGAACACTGACAATTTCAGGATACGAGCCGGTAAGCCCCCTGAATTCGTATGTTTGTGTTCTTCTTGGGCCTTCGTCTATTGCCATCGGCAGTAGTTCAAATAATGCAACACGTCCGGCCAAAGATTCTTTTAGCCCTTTCATCAGAGTAAATTGTTGAGAACCTGTTATAAGAAACTGTCCACGCTTTTGGGTTCTATCCACATGCATCTTTATGTAAGGGAGTAGTTCAGGTGCATATTGGATTTCATCAATAATTAATGGGGCTGGATATTCATCGAAAAAGAGTTCCGGGTCATCTTGTGCAAGTTTAAGATCTATTGGATTATCTAAAGAAATATACCTATGTGTATTTTTGAAAAGATGCTGAAACAATGTTGACTTGCCGGTTTGACGCGCTCCGGTTAATACCACTACCCTAAATTGCTTGGTGGATTCAACAAGTACCTGCTCAATTTTTCGACTATAATATTTTGCCATACCAGAAGTATACAATACATATCCATTATGTCAAATCATTTCTGTATTTATTGTTGTTGCTTTCTAAAGCAGAACTGCCACAGCCTTATGTGTCCAATTGTAGGAAAACTGGATAGAATAAATAAGATTTTAAGTTTTCTGGTTATTTAAAAAAAACCTTCCTTATTTTAACCTGGATTGATATACTTTGGCGATTGAAAACGTTTAACTAAACTATACAAATCCCCCTGTTTCCCCCTTTAAAAAAGGGGGAAAAAGTGGGGGAACGGGAGAATGATATTAAGATTGAAAGACTGAAAATACGGGAAATCGTTCTGCCCCTCGTACATTTTTTTGAAACTAGCTTTGGTAGAACTAAAAAACGTCGCATACTCTTAACAAAGATTTTTTGTGATGGAGCCGCTGGTTATGGTGAATGTACAACCGGAGAAGCCCCATTATTCTCTCACGAGACTATTGATACGGCCTGGATTATCATAAAAGAGGTACTGGCTTCAATCATAATCGGACGAAACTGGACATCACCCTCTGAAGTCAGTCAGTGGTTTCAACCGATTCGGGGCCACCAGATGGCACGTGCAGCAGTGGAAAATGCCTGTTGGGACTTAACTGCCAGAGCCAACAACAAACCTCTTTATAAATTATCGGGTGGGAAACTTAAGAAAATTCCATGTGGGGTCTCTATTGGTATCCAGGACAATCCCGAACAACTGCTGGAGAAAATCAAAACTGAAGTAGATGCTGGTTACCGTAGGATAAAGATTAAGATTAAACCGGGTTGGGACTATAATATTGTCAAGCTGGTCCGTCAACACTATCCTGAAATATCTCTTTCAGTAGATGCTAACTCAGCATATACCCTCGCTGATATAAATCTACTAAAACGCTTTGATTATTTTAGCCTGCTTATGATAGAGCAGCCATTGGGCTATGATGATATTATTGACCATTCACATTTGCAAAAATAGATTAGGATTGCCATATGTCTTGATGAACCGATTACGTCCCTCGATAAAGCACGCAAGGCTATCGAGATGGAGAGTTGCAGGATTATCAACTTAAAGTTAGGGCGTGTTGGCGGTTTCAGTGAAGCCATCAAGATTCATGATTACTGCTATGTACATAACATACCGGTATGGTGCGGGGGTATGCTGGAGGCAGGTATTGGACGTTCCCATAATATAGCAATGTCAACTCTCCCTGGCTTCAGCCTGCCCGGTGACGTATCGGCCAGCAAGAGATATTATGAAGAAGACATCATCGAACCTCCTGTGACAGTTAATGAAGAAGGATTTATCAATGTTCCTCAGGTACCCGGCACGGGATACGAACCGAAGGAGGACTATATCGAAAAAATCACTGTGCGAAAAGAGGTCTTTTCTGCATAAGATGTGGTTATATGGGAACCTATATAAAGGATTAAGTATTATGTCCCCTAAAAGAGGTGTTTTCTGTAAAAATTATGATTTGAAAAAGCCTCAAATGATATTATTTATTTCATCGTTTTTCTTTAAATATTAATGTAAATTTAAGGAGGGTTTCAGGTGTCTAAGGAAAAGTCATCGATAAAAAAGTCACGCGAAAAAATTACATGGTGTCACCCAGGAGGTAAGTTTCGACGTCTTGGGCCACAATCGTGTAGTGAGAATGAATTGTTGGCAATTATTCTTGGTTCAGGGGTTAAGGATAAAACAGCGCAGCAGATTGCAGATGATATACTAGGATGCTATCATTCTCTATATGGGCTTATGGGAATAACACTAAGGGAATTGATGCAAATTAAGGGATTAAAAGATGTCAAAGCAACACAACTTGCTGCAGTGTTCGAAATTGCTAGAAGGATTTTGAAATACCTTGAAAAGGAGTAAATATGTCAGAGTTTGACACAAAAATACCTACCATAAAAAAACCAAAACTAAATCACCTGAATCGTCAAATTCCCCCAGAGGCTCATACGTCAATGTACAACTGGCATAAATTTTGGTCTCGGAAGACATGGAATGTGGTCGCTGAATTTATAAGGAACTATTGTCCTGAAAACGGGATTGTCTTTGATCCTTTTGCTGGCAGTGGAATAGTTGCTATGGAGGCGTTAAAGAATAATAGAAGGGTTATTGTATGTGATATCCTTCCTGTGTCCACAGAAATAATCAGACTAACCATCAAGCCAGTTATAATACAAAAGTTACGCGAAGCATACCAAAGAATAGAGAAAAAAGTTAAGGATAAAAGCTTGAATCTTTATCAGACAAAATGTAGAAAATGTCATAAAGAATTTGCATTTACCTGCGCAATCTGGAAGGAAGGAAATTGTGTAGAGATTCGATACAAGAATGTCCTTCATGTGGAGATAAGAGAGCGAAAAAATTGCACTCTAAAATTTTTTGATAAAAAGTTACTTGAGAAAATAGAGAAAAGTAAAATTAAAGAATGGTATCCTAATCAAAAGCTTTATCATGTTACCAAGCAGCCATTTAAAGAGAAACAACAATATGAATCACTTGATCAGCTATTTACAAAACGCAACCTTCAAGCCCTCGCCTGGCTTATGGAAGCTATAGAAGAGGAATCTAGCAAGGATTTGCGAGACTTTTTAAAAATTGGTTTTAGTTCTATGGTACATTTGTGCACACGAATGTGTCCGATTTCAGAAGCAGGGCATTTTACTCCTTTTAGCTCAGCATGGACACAACACAGCTATTGGTATCCATCAGGTTTATATATGGAACAAAATGTTTGGCTGAAGTTCAAAGGTGCTATTGTTGGTCATCAAGGATTAATAAAAGCAAAAGGAGAATCTAGTCAATATTTTAAAAACATTCGTTTTGCATCAAGTTATCATGAGGTTATAGAAAATAAAGCCGATGTCTTTATTTATACAGGTTCCTCATTGGATTTGATGGAAGAAATATCCAAAGAATACGGAGAAAAAGGATGTATCGATTATATTTTTACTGACCCACCTTATGATGCTTCTATACAGTTTGGCGAGTTGGCATACCTCTGGGTTGCCTGGCTAAAGAAAGATAAAGGTTATTTGAAGAAGATAGCCGCTGATGAGATAGTGAGAAACGAAAAACAGGAAAAAAGTTTTGATGTATATCATAGCTTGCTACGTAGGAGTTTCGAGGATATGTTTAAGATTATGAAAGCGGACACTTGCCTCACAGTTACATTTCATAATCCTACTTTTAAAGTTAGAAACGCCACTATATATGCTGGTGTTTTTGCAGGCTTTGAATTTCAGAAAGTACACCATCAGGAGTTAGCCCGCCCTTCCGCAAAATCGTTACTTCAACCTTTTGGCTCTGCTCAAGGTGATTTTTATCTTAGGTTCTATAAACCAGAATATGGAGAAAAACCTCTTTCTCCAGAAAAGATTGATGAGAAACGTTTTGACAAAATTGTTGTCGAAACAACTAAAAGAGTTATAGCAGAACGAGGAGAGGAAACACCGTATACGGTTATAATTAATACGATTGATCCTGAACTTGCCAAGCATGGATACTTCTCAGAACTCCAGACAGGACTAGACATAAGAACCTGTCTTAAGAATCACTTGGATAAAGAGTTCATTCTCGTTGACGCAAAACTTGGTGGAAGTGAAGGTCAACTTTGGTGGTTTAAAGATGCTACAATCGTACCTCATCTCAAAACAGTGCCATTATCTGAACGGGTTGAACAAGCTGTCTTACGCAGACTCCAACAACGGGGCAAGGTTACCTTTACGGAAATATGGAATGCAGTTAGCACTGAGTTTCCTAATTCCTTAACTTCGGATAGTATGAGTATTAAGGAATCCTTAAAGGTATATGCTAGACAGGTATCGGGTGGATACTGGCTGATCAAACCTAACGCTGACCGTAAAAGAATTGAACGAGAACATACAGAAATGATTGCTATATTAGCTGAGATCGGCAAGTCCCACGGCTTTAAAATTTGGGTTGGAAAGAATGAGCAATCCCACAGTATATCAAAAATAACACCCGAGTCAGGTGAGCTAAGAAAATATGTAACCTTAAAGAATCTAAAACGAGTAATGAATATACAAAACCCTGATACCGTTGATGATATTGACCTTTTATGGGCAAAAGAAAACCAAGTCATTTGTTCCTTTGAAATTGAAGCTACAACGACAATGACTGAAAGTCTTAATCGTGGATCAAATATTAATTCTGAAGTTCCTAAATTCATAGTAATCCCTCAAGAAAGAGAACCTCAATTACTTCGCAAGATGAAATCTCCAATGTTTGCCAAGAGGTTTAGGGATGATAGTTGGAAGGTGATTTATTTTGAATCTCTAATGTACGAATACTCAAAAAAGAAGGGTAAGACAAACATCTTTAGGCTGTGTGACAAAAAAGTGCTCATGAAAAATACCAGACATAGTGAAAAGGACCAATTAATGCTTTTTAATAACGTACAAAGAAAAAATAAATAACTTGGCAAGGGAACGATATTCTAAGAGGTTTAGAGGGGTCTGGTCTTTCATTATTACTTTTTAATTCGATGAGATAATAAGAAATTTCTTGGAAATATGATTATCATATCTTGAATAGTGAATTAGCTTTTTTAAACATTTTTTTATTTGTGTTTCTTTACTTAACTTCAAGTTCACATTGTTTACTTGTCTGCTTAAAGAAGAATAACTAAGATTATAACCAAAGGTACAACAACCCCCAAATTTTTAAGGTCTTTTTACAAAACCCATTTGCCAAAAAATGTCTTAAAATACTCTTGACAATTTAGTCTCATTTATGCTAATTCGACTACATGGGTATTAAATCTGTAGGTATAAGAGATTAAAGACTCATCTTAGTAAATACCTGAGAAATGTGAAAAACGGTGGTGAAATTATGGTATCAGAAAGGGGAAAAGTTGTGGCCCGTATAATACCCGCCAATAAAGGGGCAAAACAATCACCTATAGAAACTATTTTGTTAAAGCTATCTGAGGAGGGTAGGATAATATTGCCAACTGTTTATAAGAAACCGACTACTCCACTATCAAGAAAAAAGATAAAAGGTTCACCTTTTTCTGATGCTGTGAGAGAGGGCCGCAGGTGATTCTGTATTGTGATTTAAACTCTGTTATGGAGAACCTTTTCAATAGGCATCCATTAAGAGGTTTGATGCAATCCATCCGGCTTCGGCCCTTGTCTTTACGAATTTAAAGGAAACAGATTTGATCTTTGCCTGTTTTGACCATATACTGAATGAGGCAGCCATAAAAGAGGGATTAAAGATTGTTCATAATTAGTTTCTGTTGCTGGGAAACACTATCTTGTCACCCTGAACTTGATTCAGGGTCTCCTTCACACTTATATATAGATTCTGAAACGAGTTCAGAATGACACTTTTGGATATTTCAGCTTTCCGCAACAGAAACTAATTAGGGAAGAAAACTATCTGGTTTCTTTAGCTTTTGAGGAAGGTATTTTTCAATTACATAGTTTAACCCATGCTTCGCCAATGCCTGTTGCTCTGCCCTTACACCCATATCGACTAATTTGTTAATTGCATTTTGCCATTCTTTATACTGTTTTATAAACGGATCATTTTTTAAGGCATCTTTTGCCCTCTTTATATCTACTTCCTTTAATGGATGAGTAGGAAGTTTGTAATCAATGATATCTTGCGGTGTTATACCAAGGTATCGTGCGTTAGGTACACAGAAGTATTGGTTTATGTGTGCCGCATTTCCTGAGCCCACCTTCAAGGTTCTGTATATGTTACTGATACCATAAGGGTCTCCATCAACAAAAACATATACAGGAATCTTTTTTCCCTCTGATAAACGCCTGATGAATCTTCTACATGCCCTGGTTGGCACACCTCCCATGGAAATTAATATGCAATTTGCCTTCTTCCAGTAATTGTGTTTTACAAGCCTTTGAAACATTCCAGCAGTTTCTATCACCAGTATAAACTTTGCTTTAGTTTCGAATCTTAGATGCTCAGTTGAAATTGGAATAGAATATGCGCCTGAGCCGAATTTGGTGCAGTCAATTTTGATTTGCTTACCAGTATCCTGGTCTTTATCTATTACAGTTAATTTCCCGGCCACATCTCCTCCCTTCTCTTCCGGGATAAAACCCAGTTGTTCCCTATTAACCTCAAACATCGCTTCAACATCATCTATAACTGTATCTGATTCAGGTTGTTCATCAAAGCGTGCATCATCCCAGTTCTTAGATACATAGTAAGCCTCCCTCTTTGTGGCTATATCATTTTTTTCAAGGAGTTCTTTTGAAAGGGACATTATTCTCAGTGTCTGGGCAAATGTTTTTACAGTATTTACCGTTAAAGTACGGGCCTTTTTTTGTCCGATAAGTTCTAAAAAGCCTCTCTTTGGAATGTACTTGACATTACTCAGTGCGCGAATTGGAAAATACATGCAGGGTTTTTGTCTTTTAGTGATCTTACTATGAATGGCGGAAGCAGATTGTTCTATTTTTTTTAGTGCTTGAGTCATGATCTACTCCTTTCAAGGATATTAGTCAGGTTGTTAACTATTTTAAGTTCCTGTTTGTTATTCAGATTTAATATTTCCTTTAACGCTATTCCTATATGTGGTATGTACTTTTTTATATATGTTTTTTTCTTAATTTCTTCAGCCGTCTTCTTCCTTCTCTTAATGAATGTAGATAAATGACGCCCACATTCTTGTAAGGCTAATTTGACTTCTTTTTCAATTTCAGGATAATGAGCTATGGCTTCCTTACTTTCTGATGTAAAAGGTACCCAGACAGATGCAAGATGTACCATGAGAATAACTGGTCCGGCAGGTAGCGCACCAGTGGATTGTTGAAGTCCATAATTTCTCCATGAAGTATTTATTGCTGATTCGGTAATAACACATGCAGACTGCTGATATAGCAAAGGAACTCTATTGGCAAATCTAAGTAACCTTATTAATCTTTCCTCGGGCAAATCTCCTCCGTATGCCAGTCCAACCTCAATTTGAAAAGGATTACCCCTATATACTGATGGCGGCCGTGTATTAGATGTGAAGAAATCTGCATTAATCTGTTTCTTGAGACCTTGTATGATGGATTCTTCACCAATTGGAGAAATACAATCTGCAGGGGGGTTCATGATCTTTGTTAACTTGATAGCTTTGAAAAGGGCATCAGCTTCTTGAACTGCAATTCTTGATGGCCGGGCTTTTTCATATAAATTAGCCTTTTCACAAATTTCTTTTGCAACCCTTGCACTTACTCTAGAAAAGTCTTTAATAAGAAACGATCGAAGATTTTTTGCTTTTGTGTCATGAAGCATCTTTATCAACATCCCCAACTCCATTCCGTAAGGATGGGGTTTTATCTCTTTTGGTTCGATCGGCAGCTCTTTTGACGCCCTAGGGTATCTGGTTTCTTTACCTTCGGGGTTGATGTATGTTATGTCTGTATGTGGATTGGCGATGGATGTTTGTTCGATATATCCATCAACAGATTGTCGACCTTTTTGGTATTTTGCTTCTAGTTCAATAGCAACCTTTGTTCCATGTTTGGTGTCATAATGTACTATCTCATCCTTTAGAATACGTGGTTCATTCTTTTGTGTATCTACTACCAGACTGTAATGATGTGCAGGTTTTTTTGGTGATATCTTTGAGGTTATTAGTATTGGTTTGCCAGTTGTCAACTGACCATACATGCCTGCTGCTGATATGCCTATGCCTTGCTGTCCTCTTGACATCTTAAGTCTATGGAATTTTGAACCATATAGTAATTTGCCAAAAATCTTTGGTATATGTGATTTCAAAATTCCAGGCCCATTATCTTCGATGGTGACTCTAAATCTGTCTTCTGTGTCGTTTACATGGTTTATCCTAACTTTAATATCAGGGAGGATTTTTGCTTCTTCACAGGCATCTAGCGAGTTGTCAATGCCTTCTTTGATCGTGGTGAGCAAGGCTTTCCTGGGGTTGTCAAATCCAAGTAAATGTCTATTCTTTGTGAAGAATTCACTAACGGATATTTCTCTTTGCTTTTTTGCAAGGTCATGTGCAGTAATCTTAGATACATTTTCAGTCAGTTGTTTGCTTTTTTTTAAAACTGTCATTTCTGATAATTTTTTCTAATCCTTTAATGTTTTTTCTTTTCTAAAATCTTTTTACAATTACTGCAAAGAACTGCTCCTTTCTGATCTGTATCACTCAAAGTGTTTGAAAAAAACATAACACAGTTGTTATTTGTACAGTGGCGTAATCCATATGTGTGTCCCAGCTCATGAACTGCTTCAGTAATTATCCTATTTCTAAATAGAGTGAGATTTTCTGGTAAATCATCGAACTCCTGTCTCAGCCTTGTCAAAGAAATTACGGCTACTTTCTTCGCTATGTCTGCTTCTCCAAAAACAAATGTAAGTTCAGGTACATACAAATCTATATCTACTATTCCTAATATCCTATCATACTCTGATAATCCTAAATCGTGTATCATTTTCAGAATTAGAGTTGAATGATACTGTTTTCGTTTCTTATTGTATGCATAGGTTGGATCTTCTAATTGTCTTTCGATGTCTATCTTTACATTAAATCTTTCTTCGAGCTCCTTTTGTGTGTAGTATAAAATATCTTTATTTATAGAACCTATTGGTATGATACAAATTTTTTTTTTCCATTAGTGTATTTGTTGCATAGTTTTTTATTATAGATATATTTCCTGTTAATATTAAGATTAGTATTAAAATTAGAAATTTTCTATAGCATTTTAGAATTAATGTCATTTTTTAACATAAGCAACTTTTATAAGAACTGTTTTTTTTAATAGTATTTAATACATGACTATAAACACAAAGTGTGAAATCTTACTGCCAGTCAGTTAATTGGTTCACGTAACAACGTGGTTTGTTTACTTTTTAAGTTTGGAGGGTTTAGAGAAAAAACAGAAGAACATGCAGAGGAAGGCCGAATTAATCTAAAATTATATTCTTATTAGTATGGGCTGCCTAAGTTCACAATTCACCATTTAAATTGCTGTTTAAACCAGTTCCATGAATCTTAATTATTTCAAGTGCTTGTGCCTTTGTGAAACCTTCTTTACATAAGGAGGAATAAAAGTTATGCATAAGCTTTGCAATTGTATTCTGTAAATCCATGCACTGTGGCAATATCTCTTTTAAAAACAATAAACCTTGTTCCATTTCGATTTGTGCCATTAAACGTTTTAAGTTATCGTCTGTTTTATCTTCCACTTATGTAAATAGCCTTACAAGCAAAAAATAAACCGTAGTTATCAATATAATCAAGCTAAACTGAATTCCTAAGTGTCTAATTTCTTGTGTAGCTAAACGCATTACCTTTCTCCTGCTATATATTGTAGATATTTTCTAGTACTATACAATATTTGTATAAGATGTCAAGCTATTTTTATAAAATCTTGGGCACAAATGTATAACTTACAGTTTTGGAAGGATAGTGTTGATAAGATCACGAATTACAAATTGTAGACCCAAATTAAATTCCAAAAGGTTGAAGAATATTTTTTGGATTTCTTCCTTTAATAATACGGATTTTTACAATATTTGAATGTGTATTTTTTTTAGAAAATTTTCTGTATTTCAAAAACTATAAGTAATTGTGTTAAAAAAGGCGAAATTGAACAAATGTGGCATAACATCTTTTATAACTTTTACTTATAAAAAATATATTAACAATGCTTTTTATAGAGTTTTTTTTATTTTTTATTGACAATTTTGCAATTTGGTTTATACTATAGTCAAATTGTTCCTTGAAAATTGACAGCATAAAAGCGTAGGGTGTATAACCTTTAAGTTGCTTTGGTTATTACCGTTATGATCGGTACTAAAAAGTAACGAAGGGTTAAAAAGCTTAAATCGAGTTCTTAAAATTTTTTGAAGGGTTTGATCTTGGCTCAGAACGAACGCTGGCGGCGTGGATTAGGCATGCAAGTCGAACGAGGATATGTCCTTCGGGATATAAGCCGAGTGGCTGAAGGGTGAGTAATGCATAGATTACCTGCCTTTAGGATAAGGATAACTCTGTGAAAACGGAGCTAATACTTAATAATACGAAAGAAATTATGTTTCTTTTGTCAAATGATGGGTATTTATAATACCTTTTGCCTAGAGAGGGGTTTATGTGCTATCAGCTTGTTGGTAGGGTAACGGCCTACCAAGGCTAAGACGGGTAGCCGGCCTTAGAGGGTGGTCGGCCACACTGGGACTGACACACTGCCCAGACTTCTACGGAAGGCTGCAGTCGAGAATCTTTCGCAATGCCCGAAAGGGTGACGAAGCGACGCCGCGTGGGTGAGGAAGGCCTTCGGGTTGTAAAACCCTGTCAGGAGTTAAGAAATATAAGTTCGAGAATATCGTTCTTGTTTGACGAAAGCTCCAAAGGAAGCCACGGCTAACTCTGTGCCAGCAGCCGCGGTAATACAGAGGTGGCGAGCGTTGTTCGGAATTACTGGGCGTAAAGAGCACGTAGGTGGATTTGTAAGTCAGATGTGAAAGCCTTCTGTTCAACGGAAGAATTGCATCTGAAACTACAAGCCTTGAGTATAGAAGGGGAGAATGGAACTTCTGGTGGAGCGGTGAAATGCGTAGATATCAGAAGGAACGCCGGCGGCGAAAGCGATTCTCTAGTCTATTACTGACACTGAGTGTGCGAAAGCTAGGGGAGCAAACGGGATTAGATACCCCGGTAGTCCTAGCCGTAAACGATGGGCACTAAGTAGAGGGAGCTACCGATGTTCTCTCTGCCGTAGCTAACGTATTAAGTGCCCCGCCTGGGGAGTACGGCCGCAAGGCTAAAACTCAAAAGAATTGACGGGGGCTCGCACAAGCGGTGGAGCATGTGGCTTAATTCGATGCAACGCGAAAAACCTTACCGGGGTTTGACATGATAGAAGTAGGAACCCGAAAGGGGAACGAACGGTATCCAGTCCGTAGCTATTACAGGTGTTGCATGGCTGTCGTCAGCTCGTGTCGTGAGACGTTGGGTTAAGTCCCCTAACGAGCGAAACCCTTGTTTTTAGTTACCAGCGGGTAATGCCGGGTACTCTAGAAAGACTGCCGTCGTCAAGACGGAGGAAGGTGGGGACGACGTCAAGTCATCATGGCCCTTATACCCCGGGCTGCACACGTGCTACAATGGTCGGTACAAAAGGAAGCGAAGCCGAGAGGTGAAGCGAATCCTAAAAAGCCGATCTCAGTTCGGATTGGAGGCTGAAATTCGCCTCCATGAAGTTGGAATCGCTAGTAATCGCGGATCAGCAATGTCGCGGTGAATATGTTCCCGAGCCTTGTACACACCGCCCGTCAAGCCACCCAAGCAAGATGCACCCGAAAACATTATATCTAACCGAGGTTATATCTTGGAGGAAAATGTTGAAGGAGTGTTTTGTGAGGAGGACTAAGTCGTAACAAGGTAGTCGTAGGAGAACCTGCGGCTGGATCACCTCCTTTCTAAGGAAGAAAATAAAATCGGTACATCCGACGTCTTTTATGTTGTTATTTGTTTCTTTTGAATTGTTTGGGGGTGCTAAGCCGACTGATAAGTATGCTATAAGTTGTTTTAATAAGGCGGAAAGTGATCTGGGGCCTATAGCTCAGTCGGTTTAGAGCGTTCCCCTGATAAGGGAAAGGTCAGTGGTTCGAATCCACTTAGGCCCACCATCCCCATATTAATTTATAGTTAAATAATTAATGAATTTATATGGGGATGTAGCTCAACTGGGAGAGCGCGGCCCTTGCAAGGCCGAGGTTGGCGGTTCGATCCCGCTCATCTCCACAAGTTCTTATTGAAAAAATAATAATTTATTTTATTAAAAAATTAAAAAGTAATAATCGTTCTTTGGCAATAAAAGCATTTTTATAGTAACACAACTACAGGTTGTAATTTTGGGTGATCAAGCTACTAAGAGTACATGGTGGATGTCTTGGTACCGAAAGCTGAAGAAGGACGTGGAAGGCTGCGATAAGCTTCGGTGAGCTGCCAAACAAGCTTTGATCCGGAGAATTCCGAATTGGGAAACCTGTCGTAAGAAACTACTTTTGTTTCTTTTGGTTCATACCGCGACATTATTACCTGAATAAATAGGGTAATAAAAGGAACGAAGGGAACTGAAACATCTCAGTACCTTCAGGAAAAGAAAGAAAAATCGATTTCCTTAGTAGCGGCGAGCGAAATGGAAAAAGCCTAAACTGACTATATGTAATAGCCCTTGTGCTTTGTATAGTCAGGGTTGAGGGAGTTACGAGGAACGAGATAAGGCTCGTTTAAAAAAAACTCGTATTTCTAGCCGAATAGGCAGGAAAGTCTGACTATAAAGGGTGATAGTCCCGTAGGTGAAAGGAATAAAAGTTTTTTAGTAATTTCCCGAGTAATGTTGGTCACGTGGAAACCAGCATGAATCAGGGAGGTCCACCTCCTAAGGCTAAATACTTTTGGTGACCGATAGTGAACAAGTAGCGTGAGTGAAAGATGAAAAGAACCCCTGTTAGGGGAGTGAAATAGAACCTGAAACCTTGTACTTACAAGCGGTAGGAGCACAATATTAAATGAACGATTTATTTATTAAATTTGTTTATTTAATGCGTGTAACTGCGTGCCTTTTGCAGAATGAACCGGCGAGTTGTTGTTTGCTGCAGGTTAAATCTTAGTGGATGAAGCCAAAGCGAAAGCGAGTGCTAAGTGTGCGAAAGTAGCAAATAGCAGACCCGAAACCGAGTGATCTACCCTTGGTCAGGATGAAGTTCCGGTAAAGCGGGATGGAGGTCCGAACGCATTTACGTTGAAAAGTGATGCGATGAACTGAGGGGAGGAGTAAAAGTCTAATCAAACTCGGAGATAGCTGGTTCTCCCCGAAATAGCTTTAGGGCTAGCCTTATGTAACCGTGTAGTAGGGGTAGAGTTACTGAATGAGTATTGGGGCCCACCAGGCTACCGAACACAATCAAACTCCGAATACTACTGCATTTGACATAGGAGTCAGACTGTGGGGGATAAGCTCCGTGGTCAAGAGGGAAACAGCCCAGATCATTAGTTAAGGTCCCTAAAATGAGCTAAGTGAAAAAGGAAGTGAAAGTGCTAAGACAGCTAGGATGTTGGCTTAGAAGCAGCAATCATTTAAAAAGTGCGTAATAGCTTACTAGCCGAGTACTTTTGTGCCGAAAATTTGCGGGACTAAGCTCATTACCGAAACTATGAATCCTAAAATTTTATTAGGGTGGTAGGGGAGCGTTCTATGATAGGTTGAAGCCTTACTAAAAAGAGAGGTGGACGAAATAGAAGTGAGAATGCCGGTATAAGTAGCGATAATATAAGTGAGAATCTTATTCGCCGAAAGCCTAAGGTTTCCTGGGGAAGGTAAATCCGCCCAGGGTTAGCCGGTACCTAAGTCGAGGTCGAAAGGCGTAGACGATGGATAACAGGTTAATATTCCTGTGCTGCTATTTTAACGTTTGAGCTTGGGAGGACGTGGACACAACGATTAGCAAACCCAATAGACACGGTTTGTTCAAGCTGGAGATACTGCTCTAGGCAAATCCGGAGCAATAAGGTATCAAAGGCGAGTACGTTGGCTTTTGGCCTAGAAGTAATCTGAGTGTTTTCCAAGAAAAGTCTCGTTAGCGAGTTAAAATGGCAACCGTACTAAAACTGACACAGGTAGGCTAGGAGAGAATCCTAAGGCGCTCGAGAGAACCCTCGTTAAGGAATTCGGCAAACATACTCCGTAACTTCGGGATAAGGAGTGCCTTTTCTATGGAGGTTTTTAACTGAAAGAGAAAAGGCTGCAGTGAAAAAGTCCGGGCGACTGTTTACTAAAAACACAGGTCTCTGCTAAAATGAATAATTGATGTATAGAGACTGACGCGTGCTCGATGCCAGAAAGTTAAGGGGATAGGTTATTTCCTGAGCAATCAGGAGAGAAGCTTGGAACTGAAGCTCTGGTGAATGGCGGCTCTAACTATGAGAGTCCTAAGGTAGCGAAGTTCCTTGTCGGGTAATTTCCGACGCGCATGAATCGCGTAACGACTTGGACACTGTCTCAACGAGGGGCTCGGCGAAATTGTAGTTGTGGTGAAGATGCCACATACCCGCGGCAAGACGGAAAGACCCCGTGAACCTTTACTGTAGCTTATTATTGGATTTTGGCGCAGTATGTGTAGGATAGGTGGGAGACGAGGAAGTTTCGACGTAAGTTGGAATGGAGTCAACGGTGAAATACCACTCTTACTATGTTAAAATTCTAAAAGAATACCGTGAAACCGGGTTCTTGACAGTGGTAAGTGGGCAGTTTGACTGGGGCGGTCTCCTCCTAAAATGTAACGGAGGAGTCCAAAGGCTTCCTCAATGCGCTTGGCAACCGCATGTAGAGTGTAAAGGCATAAGGAAGCTTAACTGCGAGACCAATAAGTCGAGCAGGTGTGAAAGCAGGGCTTAGTGATCCGGCGGTTTCTGTGTGGAAAGGCCGTCGCTCAACAGATAAAAGGTACTCCGGGGATAACAGGCTGATCTCCCCCGAGCGTTCATAGCGGCGGGGAGGTTTGGCACCTCGATGTCGGCTCATCGCATCCTGGGGCTGAAGAAGGTCCCAAGGGTTTGGGAGTTCACCAATTAAAGCGGTACGCGAGCTGGGTTTAGACCGTCGTGAGACAGGTCGGTCCCTATCTGCCGTGGGCGCACGATATTTGAGAAAATCTGCCTCTAGTACGAGAGGACCGAGGTGGACGAACCTATGGTGAATCAGTTGTTGTGCTAACAGCATGGCTGAGTAGCTATGTTCGGAAAGGATAAACGCTGAAAGCATATAAGCGTGAAGCCTGTTTTAAGATTAGATATCGTTTTCTAAGTAATTAGAGTGAAGACACCTTAAAGACTATAAGGTTGATAGGCCAGATGTGTAAGTTCGGTAACGGATTTAGCTAACTGGTACTAATCTGTCGAAAAGCTTGCTCACCCTTATAATATTGTTAATTATAAAAATTCTCCAGTGACTATAGTAGAAATAAAAAACCCGTTTCCATTCCGAACACGGTAGTTAAGATTTTTACGCCGATGGTACTGTCCAAAGATGGGAGAGTAGGTATTGCTGGGGGCTTTAATAACCCGTCCCAAGAAATTTTGGGATGGGTTTTTTTTAATTGATTAAATCAAGATTTATAGTATCTGTAAAAAGCTAGTATAAAATAGAGTTGTAATAGACGTATACAAAACGCTAGCATTAATTATATGCCAAGATATCAAACGTAAATTTACTATGAAAAATAAGATTTTAATAGCAAATAGAAGAAATCTAATATTTTCATGTTATGAACGAAAACGAAAAGGTATTTATGGATTATATTCAATCAAAAGGGTTAAAGTTTACTCCTGAAAGGAAGGCCATTGTGAATCATGTTTTTGAAAGCCATGGCCACTTCGAAGCGGAAGAATTGTTGGTTGATATGAGAAAAAATAGAAAGAGAGTTTCAAAGGCAACTATATATAGAACCCTTGCATTGCTGGTAAAGAGCGGTCTGCTTAGAGAAGTAATTTTCGGAGAAAAACATGCACATTATGAACATGTTTATGGTCATGAACATCATGAACATCTTGTTTGTATTAAGTGTGGTAAGATTATAGAATTTACCGATGAAAGAATAGAAAAATTTCAGGATGAAGTATGTCTTAAGAATAGTTTTAAGGCTGAGTCGCATCGATTTCAAATCATGGGTTATTGTGAGGATTGTGACGAAGAATAATTAACTTTTGTAGAGAGGGAAATTTGTAATGGCACGTATCTGCGAAATTTGTGGTAAAAAGACTTCTGTAGGCTATCAAATTGAACGTAGAGGTTTAGCAAAAAGAAAGGGGGGGGTAGGTCGTAAGATAACGGGTCGAACGAAAAGGAAATTTAAAGCAAATATACAAACTATAAGGGCAAACATAAACGGAAGTATCAAAAAAATCAAGATTTGTACAAGATGCATAAACGCTGGTAAAGTGGTTAAAGTTGTATAAATGACGGTGAATAGAGAATTGTAAATTATTTTATCAGAAAAAAATGGATTTTGGTATAAAAGAGATTGAGCATATTGCTAACCTTTCTAGAATTGCACTTACTAATGAAGAAAAGAAGATATTTAAAAAACAGCTAACTAATATCTTAGATTATATTGAAAAGCTAAATGAGTTAGATACAGATGAAGTTCAGCCAATGGCATACGCAACATCCCTAAAAAACGTTTTTCGAGAAGATGAGTTAAAATCTTCTTTCGCACGCCAAGAAATATTAGAACTTTCCCCTTCCAGTACTGATGGTTTCTTTAAGGTACCGAAGGTCATAGAATAAAGTTTCTGATCTACTACTCGTTTTTTCCTGCAAAAAACTTCTTGATATGTATTCCATTTGTGATCAAATTTAAAGTCTTGAATAGAGTGAAGTTTTTTATGAAATTTTTTCAATTGATTGTTTTTGTTGTATCTGTTGGTTTAACTACTAACTTTAAAAAGAAGTGTGAAAGTTGTTTTACAAAATGAACTAAAAAGAACAAGTTGTAATATTTGCTGTCATATTGGGTGACATGTTGAGGTATGTACTATGTTATCGCATGAATTAAGTGCAAATAAAATTAAGGAAAAGATAATTAAGCGGGAAATTACTGCACAGGAGGTAGTTGAAGAGCTTTTTGACTGGATAAATCTTAAAGAACCTTTAATTAAAGCTTATCTTTGTTTAGACAAAGAGGGTGCTTTATTAAAGGCAAAGGAGATTGATAAAAAGCTTAGTAATGGTGATAAAGTTGGCTTGTTAGCAGGTATTCCTGTTGCCATAAAAGATAATATATGTACAAAGGGGATGAGAACTACATGCGCATCAAAAATCTTGGAAAACTTTATTCCTCCTTATGATGCTTTTGTAGTTAAGAGAATTAAAGAGGAAGATGCAATAATAATTGGTAAGACCAATTTGGATGAATTTGCTATGGGTTCCTCTACAGAAAATTCGGCATTTGATATTACTCAAAATCCTTGGGACACAGATCGTATTCCTGGAGGATCCAGTGGCGGCTCGGCAGCGGTAGTGACAGCAGATATGGCTTTTATGGCCTTAGGTTCGGATACTGGTGGTTCAGTGCGACAACCGGCATCTTTTTGTGGAAATGTTGGTCTTAGGCCAACATACGGAAGAGTGTCTCGTTATGGGTTAGTTGCTTTTGCTTCCTCATTAGACCAAATTGGTCCTATTACGAAAGACGTTCTTGATGCTGCGTTATTGTTGCAAGTTATCTCTGGTCATGATAATTATGACTCGACGTGTGCCACATTAAATGTTCCTGATTTTATAACAGGTATTAAACACTTGGATGATGGGCTGAAAATTGGAATACCAAAGGAATTTTTCGGTGAAGGTTTAAACATAGAAATCAGGAATGCAATAATGGATGCATTAAAAATATATGAAGGTAAGGGTGCAAAATTAGTTGATATATCTCTTCCTCATAGTGAATACGCAGTTGCTACTTATTATATTATTGCAACTGCGGAAGCCAGTTCTAATTTAGCAAGGTACGATAGTGTACGCTATGGTTTAAGAAGTCAATTGAGTGGTGACAACATAATTGATATGTATAGTAGAACACGTGCGGAAGGTTTTGGAAGTGAGGTAAAAAGACGTATTTTGTTAGGTAATTATGCACTGAGTACTGGTTATTATGAAGCGTATTATTTGAAGGCCTCAAAAGTCAGAAATTTAATTAGAAAAGATTTTGAAGATGCTTTTGAGAAAGTGGATTGTATGGTTTGTCCTACAAGTCCAACACCGGCATTTAATATAGGTGAAAAGACAACAGATCCACTTCAAATGTATTTAACCGATATTTATACTACACCGTCTAGTCTTGCTGGAATTCCCGGTATTTCTATTCCTTGTGGTTTTACGAGTACGGATCTACCTATTGGTATGCAGATTTTGGGGAAACATTTTGACGAGGAAAAAATATTAAGGGTAGCAAAATTATTCGAAAATGAAACAGATTTTCATTTAAAGAAACCCAACCTGATCGAGCCAGAACCAAAAAAGGGGATAGATATCTAATATGTTCTGGCTCGACCAGGTTGTTAAATGAAAACCTACGGTTTTCAAACCCTGGCCCAGACCGTAGGGCGGATCGCACCAGGGCAGGCTTTCCCTTATTGTATAAAAGAATAGCTAAATTGATAGGATTAGCTGATGAAATATGAAGTTGTAATGGGATTGGAGACGCATGCAGAACTAAATACTGATTCTAAACTCTTTTGTGGATGTAGCACTAAATTTGGCTCTGAACCTAATACTCAAACGTGTCCTATATGTTTGGGATTGCCAGGGGTTTTGCCGGTAATGAATAAGAAGGCGTTTGAACTTTCATTAAAGGCTGCTCTTGCATTGAATTGTGAGATAAGTAAATTTGCCAATTTTGATAGAAAGAGTTATTATTACCCTGATTTGCCTAAAAACTATCAAATTTCGCAAAACTACTTTAATATTGGTACTAATGGTTATGTTGATATAGTCGTAAAAGGAGAAGATAAAAGGATTGGCATACACAACGTGCATTTAGAAGAGGAAGCCGGTAAGCTTATTCATCCTGAAACATCAGACGCAAATTATAGTTTAATTGACTTTAATAGGGCAGGTGTGCCATTGTTAGAGATAGTAACTGAACCAGACATGAGAAGTGTCGAAGAGATGGAAAGCTATATGCAAACACTTAGAAATATATTGCTTTATGTGGGTGTGTCCGACTGTAAGATGCAGGAGGGTTCTTTAAGATTCGAAGCAAGTATATCTTTAAAGGAGGAAGGATCAAAGGTTTTTGGTAATAGGGTAGAAATTAAAAATCTTAATTCTATGAAGGCTGTCTTAAAAGTGATTGCATACGAAATATCCAGACAAAGCGATTTGCTCGATGAGAACAAGGAAGTATTAATGGAGACGAGATTATGGGACGAAGTTGACTCTGTAAGTAGGCGGATGCGTACAAAGGAGGAAGCACATGACTACAGGTATTTTCTCGAACCTGATTTGGTTCCTGTTTGGATTGATCAGAAATGGATCGATGAAACTAAAACAACAATTCCAGAACTTCCTGTCAACAAGCGTCAAAGATTTGTAAATGAATATCATATTTCTGATTATGATGCAGGTGTTTTAACGGAAGACAAATCTCTTGCAGATTATTTTGAGGAATGTGTAAAATTGTCTCAGAATTCTCCAAAAGAGTTGAGTAACTGGATTATCAATGATATACTTCGAGAATTAAATGAGCGAAAAATGAATGTGCAAGATTTTATTGTTTCACCAGAAATGCTGGTTGAATTAATCAAAATAAAACCAACTATTGGAAGCTCTATTGCTAAAGATGTCTTTATTGAAATGGTTAATACAGGTAAGAGTGCACCATCCATAGTTAACGAGAAGAATTTAACTCAAATGGACGATGTTAGTGAGCTTAATGAAATTGTAGCAAAAGTTATAAAAGAGAATCCAAAAGCAGCGGAAGATTACGGCCAGGGCAAAAAAAATGCTTTAACCTTTTTAATAGGTCAAACTATGAAAGTTACCAAAGGCAAAGCAAATCCCAAAATTTTAGCGGAGATTTTTAAAGAAAGATTGTCTGCTAGCTCAAAGTAAACCTTATATACTATACATCTTTAGCTTGAACGGTTTTTCTGCCATTTTCTTTTGCTCTGTTTAGTGCTTTATCAATTAAACAGTAAACCGTATTGCTTAATTCACCAATGAATTCTCCAGATGTATTGCATTTTTTACTTTTTACATATTCTCTAACCTTGCTAGCAACGACAAGTACTTCTTTTCCCTTTTTCTTTGCCATTTTTTTCTCCTTTAAAATTTTTTAAATTAAAAATTTTTTGGAATAATACCAAAAAAGCTAAAGATGTCAAGCTCTTTTCTTATAAAGATTTATTGAAAGTTATGAATATTCGAGAAGAAATATTGTCTAATGTCAGCAAAATTGTGGTTAAGATTGGCACTCGTGTGCTCACAGATGAAGATGGATTTTTGGATAAGAATCAAATTATGGAATTGTCGAGACAGGTTATTAAACTTCGCTCTAAAGGTTATAATGTAGTTGTTGTAAGTTCTGGTGCAATAGGGGCCGGGATCAATGCATTAGGTCGTTATAAAAGGCCTAATATTCTTCCTGAGCTTCAGGCGGCTGCTGCAATTGGACAGGGGAAGTTAATAGAGATTTATAACGAATGCTTTAAAAGACATGGATATCATGCCGCACAATTACTTCTTACAAGACAAGATTTTGAAGACCGTCAGAGATATTTAAATACATGTAACACATTACATTCTTTGTTAAATTTTAGAGTTATTCCCATTATCAATGAAAATGATACTATATCGGTAGAAGAAATAGCATTTGGAGATAATGATATCTTATCCGCATTAGTTACAAACCTGTTACGTGCCGACTTGCTGATACTTTTATCTTCTATAGATGGATTATATACTACTCTTCCAGCTCTTGGCAAAAGGTGTGAAGTTTTGTCCGTTGTGGATTCGATTTCAGATGATATTAAAAAACTTGCGTTCAAACTAAACAAAGAAGGTATTGGAGGTATGGAGAGTAAACTTGAAGCTGCCAGTATTGTTACTAGTTCTGGGGAAGCAATGATAATTGCTAATGGAAGACAGTCAAATATTTTGTTAAAAATAATGAACTTTGATAATGAGGGCACATTATTTACTCCCAACAAGAAGAAGGTTGCCAATCGTAAACGATGGATAGGATTTATTGTAAGACCAAAAGGGAAAGTTTATATAGATGACGGTGCATTGGATGCCTTGCAAAAGAAAGGTAAAAGCTTATTACCATCTGGTGTGGTGCGGATTGCAGGTGATTTTGTTAAGGGAGATGTGGTTTCAATCTCAAATGTAAATGAAAATAAAGAAATAGCCAGAGGCCTCATGAATTATTCAGCAGTAGAAGTGCAAAAAATTAAAGGACTTCGTACTTCGTTGATAAAGAAAGTATTAGGTAATAAACCATATGATGAGATAATACATCGTGACAACATGGTTTTATTATAAGTACTTTCAGCTTATAATTTCTTTTTTCCCTCTTGCCAACTGTTTATCCGACGGTCTTTTTGGCGGGCCTCTAATTTCTTACTTCTGGCCTTTCCTCTCTGTTTTTACCTATGAAAATCTGTGGCTAAGTTTCCCACATGAATTATATTGCAAAACGACCCCGCTCTTTTATAATAACGGCAATATCGCTGTTTGCGATATTGCTTAGCTCTTTAGGTGCAATTCTGCGAATTGCCTTAACAAAAGAGCCGTAAGGCAGTTACAAATCACTTTTATCATATTTTAATTATCTATTCAAAAATAGGCGCTGTCCCTATTTAATCCTATTTAACTTTTAAGTGAGTTTTTAAGCTTTTTTGTCGTCTTTAAATCGCTTAACTTAACTTAGATATCATATATATACTATGAGGAACATTCTAAGATAATGCGCCAATGTATCTTCACAACGGCTTCGCCAAAAAAGTGAAGAAGAAATTCAAACCATCCTTCTGGAGGGCGCTCTCGCATATCGACATGCTTTTCTATAGGTCCCAATACAATCTTGATTCTTTCTTTAGGACAGTTTACACCTGGACAGTGAGGCAGTTTTTTGAGTTCATTTCTAATTTCTTTCATTGCTTTATCCATTGCTTCCGGTATTTTTTTTGCTGCATCTTCTAGGATTTGAGCCCTTGTTTTCCTTGTACTTTCAGGCGTTCTACTCCTGCCAATCGCAATTCCACCTAGACTAAATCCATCGCATGTTATTGCGCCTTCTTCTTCAGGGGATGTGGGTGCGTCTTCTATTTCCCCAGTTTCTATGGGTGCCCGTCTGCATAATACATTTAGCTCCCATGGCACGGTTACAATAATTTTATGGATTATTTCAACTCCTGCACGCCAAAAACTTCCTTCAACAAAAGGAACAACCCGTTCTTTCGGTTCTCCTAATAATATCTCAAACTGTCTTACACATGGCTTAGTACATTGATACTTATTCTCTGCTTCCTTAAAAATTAATTCTACTTTTTTTAACGCCTCAGTTCTTGCCTCAATGAGCGTTGATCTAAAGACTTCTTCGTATGAGCCACTTCCTGGATGATGGGTTCCAGTCGCTTCGCCAAAATCATCATTTTTTATAGGATAGAAAGACTCGCAATCTAACGCTATTGGTTCAGGGAGAGGACGTACTAGCAGTGGGAAACGCATTACGTTTAATAAAGTATGCAACGGTCCGCTTGTTCCAAAACCAAGTGCATTGATACGCACTCCTTTACTTATCATGCTACTTGCAAGGCGAGTTAAAACTTCATTGTTCAGTATACTAATGTCCTCTAAAGTAAACCCTTCTGAGGGAAACACTTTGATGTTACTTTTTAAAGCAGCCGAAGTAATATTTTCTGTTCGCGGCTTTTCTGTAGAATCGATGTGTATTATGATGTCATCATCTCTAAGCACCAATCCTATTTCGTCACCAGCTTTTAATTTTGGCACTACAGCCTTAACAAATGAATCTAAACTGGCTTTGGTGATTTGAAGTACAATTGTTTTCATTGACGTGATACTCCGTTGTTAAATTGTTACCAACAGACCTGCCAACACATGTGTGCTTACCCAATGGGCCAAGTCGTCTACTTTATGGTATAAGCCGATATCTTATTTATAGCACAACTGTGGAAGACGTTATAAATACGGTTATGCACTCTCTAACTGTAAAGCTGTTTTCTTCAGTCTAACAATTGTGCCTGCCTAGATGAGATGATAAGAATTTGGTTTTTTAAAGCAATGTAATAATAGAACAATAATTATCAAAATTCAAGATATTTCCTAAAAACACAATATTAAAATTAACATTGTTGTTAAAAACAGGGACATGAAATGTAAAAAAATTTTTTGGAGGTCGCCAAATGATTAACAACTCTTCTCTGGACAAATGGAACCGGTTACGTCAAAAAGATTTAAACAACCAGTTTCGTAATGAAGTCATTAATGGTTTAAACTGCTCTCCCTTTGAAGCCGGGGCAGTACTTGATACGGCAGGAAAGGGGGGTCGCGTCTTGTATTATTACATTTTTAAAGCCCAAGATCAAATAGGGTCAGCGACAGTTAAAAATGGATTCTCGATACCCAGATTCTAGATTCCCTGTTTCCTTGCCATGAGGGCTAAAACCACGGGAATGACGAATAATAGGATATAATTAGGAAGGGAAT
The DNA here is from genome assembly GCA_001723765.1 of Candidatus Scalindua rubra. Classification (GTDB taxonomy): domain Bacteria; phylum Planctomycetota; class Brocadiia; order Brocadiales; family Scalinduaceae; genus Scalindua_B; species Scalindua_B rubra. The sequence goes on along the minus strand of MAYW01000056.1, from coordinate 692 downwards.
TAGAGACAGCGACCGTTAAAAAAGTGTGACTATACCTAACTCTTGGTCAGGGGTCACCTAATCTATTGACAAAAAATGATTCAATCCATCAGGGCTATTTTTGATATGGCCACGTCCCCGCCAAAAAACTAGTCGGGCAAGCCCGCCAGAGTGCTTGTCGGGCTCTTTATAATCTTTTTGTTTTTCCTTTGATTTTTCTTGTCACCTCTTTCAGTTCTTTGTTCATTTTGATAATTGCCTCCTCTACCGCACTCTCCCAGTGTTTGACTCCGTATTTTTCCTTCCAGGGTGTATGATTATAAGCATAAATTATTCCTCTAGAAGAATTAATTATTGCGCCATATCCATCATGATTAAAGCAATTTGTGATATCTCTTAGATAGGCACGTTGCGCACCATAGCCCGGTACAAGGAAGTATGAATTTGGCATAATATCCCTGAGATTACTGACAATGTTTGGATTTGTTGAAGCAACCACGGCGCCAATAGAGCTATAGCCTTTTTCACCAATTAAATCTTTACCCCATTTATTTACTTGATTTGCAATTATTTGATGAATAGTTTTGTTTTTATATCTTAAATCTTGAATTTCCTTAGAAGAGGGATTAGAAGTTCTGACAAGTATGAATATTCCTTTGCCATTTTTTTTGGCTAATTTAATAAAGGGTAGGACACTGTCAGTTCCTAAGTAA
>MAYW01000055.1 GCA_001723765.1 Candidatus Scalindua rubra | reverse complement strand
TTTTCATGGTCTTGATCCAAAATCATTTTCAAGCTTATTTGGACGAATTCTCTTATCGCTTTAACAGAAGGTTTTGGGAGGGGCAACTTTTTAATCGATTACTGGCTGCTTGCCTAGGTTGCCCTCCAACGACCTATGGTGAGCTAACTCAATAGTCATATTAAAATATTACTGGCAGGTTCTACCGACTTCTTAATTGTTAATATATACCTTCTTATTTGAAAGATGTCTTGAAGAACTTCTTCTGAAAACCTGCCACCGGATATTTCACCTTCTATTTCATCCATATTCTTATCCAAAGAAAACATTATATGAAGAACATTACCTATAAAAAAATCAAAGATTAAGAAAATAAGGAATCCCGGAGATTTTCCTGCAATTAAGAAATTCCTTTCATATTCCTGTTTTAACTTGTCCACTATTTTTAGAGGTTCCTCATGCAAAGTAAGGAAGAAATTATTCCCCAACACCACCTTAAGTTTACAAGGAGCTAACTTGGCACCATCTCCCCTAAAACTAAGCATATCAAGGTTCATGTAATCTTCCGTCTCTTCATAAATAGGAACCGGCTTGTCAGAAGAGTAATTTTCTAAAGAAGAATTCTTGATATTCAAAATCTTTAATATTTCATCTTCTTCTGTTATGTCCTTTTTCTCAATGTCTAACCAATAAAACTTTTCTGGAACAGAAAGTGCATCGGGGGGAAAAGATGCTAGTTCTTGACATACTTTTTCATTTGGTGAGAATTCTACATATAAATTCATATTAAAGATATTGTTATAAAAGAGATGAGTGTTTTAAAATATAATCTATCTGATGATAGAAAATGCAAGTGCCAGCCGTTTTTCAATATTAATAAAGTAAATAATCCATACGGTTAATTTCATAAGTACTTATAATATTAAGTCTTGGTTCAAGATATTAAACAAACAAGAAAGATATTTCAAGATTATTTTCTATTTAACTCAGTACTAGATTATTTAACAGTCAAAAGTAAATAGATACTGAAATAAGCTTACAATAGTACCTTCCCACGATTCAGCATGACAGTAATTACGCAACGTATCATGCTGAACCATATCCTGAAAATGTCATCCTGAATCTTGTCATCCCTGTCATGCTGAATTTATTTCAGCATCTTAGACTTCAAAGTCTAATGAGAAGTTGAAAATAAAATATTGAAAAGAGCTAACCATTGTTTTATTCCTCTGCAAAGAGCCCTTTTTCAGTATATTCCTTATATTCAGATTCCAGCCATTCCTGTATTTCCTGTTTGCCCTGGACGAGGTCTTTTAAATCTTCTTCTAGATTGTCTGGTTCAATAATAACAAACCATCCCTTGCCGTAGGAATCGGTATTAACAAGATTTGGCGCTTTAAGCACCTCTTCGTTAACTTCTATTAATTTACCACCCGCTGGAGCCTTTAAAGGCCCAATATATTTACCTGCTTCAAGTGAACCAAAGGCGCGACTTTTTTTAACCGTTTTACCGACTGGTAATATTTTTAAGTATGCAACTGTTCCTGCAGCCTTTTGACCAAAAATATCCAGACCTACTCGGACTTTGTTACCTTCTTCAATCTTTGCCCAAAGATGGTCTTTTCGATCATAATATAAATCATCTGGTAAATGTATATCTTCATGTTTTGCCATAATGATACGTTTCCTAAAATATATATTTAGAAGAAATAAGGTACTTGCTCAATTTCAAAAAAAAGTTATAACTATATTAAACTAACAAAAAAAATCCCCCTAAATCCCTCTTGTCTGCCCCTGCCTGTCGACAGACAGGGACAGGCAGGCTTTATTAGGGGATTTAGGGGGATTTGATTAATAGAGGGAAAATTTATGGAATGATGATTTTCTGCTTAGTCAGACTTTTCAATCTTTATCTTCCAAAGATTTGCTTCCTGGTCTATGACTTCAAACGGATAGCCCTTGTTTTTGCAAAAATTTGGTATCGTGCTTTTAGCGGCTGGCTCATAATCGCACGTTACTTCCAGAATTTGACCCTTTGATAGATTTTTGAGCGAATCTCTTGTTTCAATCAACGTATACGGACAGATTTTACCACAAATATCTATATTCTGATCGGGTGCCTTATCTTTAATTGTTGACATCGTACCTCCTTAGTACTCGGCCAAAAATAGGCAGTTTACAGTAGTCAGTAGTCAGTAGGCAAGATACAAGCGTTAATCGTTATAATTTCTTCGTGGTAAATCATTAGATTCAAAAAATCCTTGCGATTTTTGATTTTAACATCTTCTTCGTGTCCTCTGCGCACTCTGCGGTGAACTTCTATTAAAACGACACATTTCATGCAAAATTGATAACTTTATTTGCAAGAATAAGATCAACTAATTTGCCGTAATCTATTAACTCAATTTCCTTAGACATGTTTTCCTTGCAGCCTCGTTTTTCCACATCATCTATTACGGCATAAACTTTATTGCCAGAATTCTCAAATTGCTTTACGTCCAAGTAGATTCCGTCCTGTATTAGAACAATTTGAGCATCCTTGTCCTGTCCGGCAATCTTTAAGCCATTATTTCCGTATTTCTTGTCTATTAAATACAGGTTTGCCATTATGTTCAAGCCTCCTCCAATTACTATTTTTAAAAATCAATAGTCAAATCAACCTCTTTTATTAAGCTCAATACTTCACTACGTGATATTATTTCAATATCTGAAGCTATATTGCCTTCCTCTATATTTCTTTCTGCCAATGATTCTTTTTCGACCAACATTTTACTATCTGCCTTTTTCAAAGTAGCTATATAATTTTCAGTATCATTTCTGTTTACTTCCTTAAGTGTAAAATAAACACCATCACCCAAATAAATCACATTAACCTTATGTTCATCTATACCGCTTGTAGTTCCGACTGCTGCACGCAAACCCTCAGTATAATAAATACTTCCGTAAGGGGCTTGATTTATTGTAATCAAAACATTTTTTTTGACCCATAGCTTCTCCTTTCAATTTCTAAAGTGTTACAAGACTATCAACTTCACTCATTATCTGTGCAAAATCAGGAAGACCTCCTACTGTTACACCATCGATGTAATCTTTTCCCTTTTCTAGGCCTCTAGCATTAACGCATACACCACACGCTATTATGTTAGCGCCTTTTTTAACAAGTTCTGCAAATCTGTCCTTGGGTAATACAGACCAATCAGGAAAAGTTTGACATTTTATTGGATTGTAAACACCATCGAGATAAAAAAACATCTGCACTTCATGTCCCTTATCGAGCGCTGCATTTGCAACATTAGATGCTGTTTCCCAGTTTTCAAACTGAAATGGGCCGAGAGTGAGTAAGATACCTAACTTTGCCATATTTTTACCTCCTTATTTTATTATTTTTAGAAATATATTACTAAGTGTCTACGCCTTATCTGTGACCATGCTCGGAATAGATGGCCTGTAACAATTAGATTCCAGAATAATTTTATTAAGACAATTCAGCGAATTGTACGTAAATATCAAAACCCGAAGCACGAAATCCTAAATCCGAAACAATATCGAATGACCAAAATTCTAAATTCAAAACACCTGCCCGACTACGTCATTCAGGCGGGAAAGATTTTCAGCACGCAAACTCTCTTTAAGGTTTCGTACATTTGGAAATTTGAATTTTGAATTTGTTTCGAGTTTCGATATTCGAATTTCTAATTTAATTAATGATATCTCATTAACTTATAGCATATCAAAAATTTTTGTCGATGTTAAGGCACTAAGGAACTAAAAATGTACCTGGCAAAATTCTTCGTAGTCTATTAATTCCTTTATCGTAGGATTTTCACCACAAATGGGGCAATCAGGATTACGCCTTGTCTTTAAGCTCTTGAAATCCATTTTTAAGGAATCATAAAGAAGTAGTTTGCCTTTAAGAATATCACCTTTACCCAGAATCAACTTAATAACTTCTGTTGCCTGAATGACACCAATTATTCCAGGAAGCACTCCCAGCACGCCTGCTTCCTGACAGGAAGGAACTAAATCTGGTGGGGGTGGTGTTTCAAATATACAACGGTAACAAGGACCTTCTCCTGGTATAATTGTCGTTGCCTGACCTTCAAATCTAAATATAGATCCATGTGATAAAGGTTTACCAAGGATAACACAAGCATCATTAACCAGGTATCTGGTAGGAAAATTGTCGGAACCATCAAGAATTATATCATAATCTCTGATAATATCAATAATGTTTTCCGGGGTAAGCCGTTCAGTATAAGGTATTACTTCAACATCTGGATTTAAGTCTTCAATTGTCTCTTTTGCGGACAGGGTCTTAGAGTAATCGATATCCTTATTTGAGTGTAATATCTGTCGTTGCAAATTTGAAAGGTCGACATTATCACCATCAGCAATTCCTATTTCACCAATGCCCGCAGCGGCTAGATAATATCCTGCAGGAGATCCAAGACCACCAGCACCAACCAGGAACACCCTTGCCTTTAATAACTTTTTCTGCCCTCTACCACCTACTTCAGGCAATATTATATGCCTCGAATATCGTTTAATTTGCTCATCAGTAAACCCCGTTGAAGAGATATTGGTTGATGATGACTTTATATCACTATCGTCAACCTCTTTAACTTTACCACTCACTTTGTCATTGGCTTTCTTTGACGGGGTAAATTCAGACATTCTAAATATCCTTCTCTTTCTTTATTAGTATTTTCCAATCAGTATTATTTATTTTATCAACGGAAAGAATCTTTTGCCCTTCGTTTCTTAAACTTCTCGGTACATTTTCAACGGCAGGTTCGTGATCAACAATAATTTCCAGCACCTGAGCCTGATTCATTTCCTCCAATGCCAGCTTAGATTTAACAAACGTATACGGACAAACTTCACCTTTTAGGTCAACTATCTTATCTGGTTTTATTCCTTTCGCCTTTTCTATCATTTTAAATTAGCTCCCGATGGTCTCTCAGAATGACAGGTTCCAGCAAAGTGTCGCTGTAGTGTTAGTAATTATGTAATTATGTGACTTAGTAATTAAGTTTTTCCTCAACTTATTGAGAATTTACTTAATCCTGCTTTATCACCAGGTTTTCATCCTCGATTATGATATTGTTTTTCTCCAGAATAGTACCCACTACCGCATCCAAATTCCCTAATGAGATCCGGTAATTAACTATTGCTTCAACGGCTTTTCCTTCTGCCTCTGCCAGATCCTCCTGGGAGCGTACTACCTCAATGCTTGCTGTTCTTCCGACCTTGAACTTTTTTTTCCTCTGCCTCCAGTTTTTTTTTGCGCCAGTTCCTCGGCCTTTTTTGTTGCCCTGATCTTCTCAGCATTTGTTTTTATCTGGCGAACTGCCTTTCGAACCTCGACAACGATCTCTTGTTCCTTCTTTCTGGTCTCGATGATAGATTTCCTTTCTTCGAGCTTTGCCTTTGAATAATTACTCCTTGCCTCCCGATTGCCTAATGGTATCTCCAATGTAACCCCGAAGAACTCACTTTGAAAGTCCTGCGAAAATGCGGAGTCAATAGCGTTTCCCTTATTTCCTGCGAGTCCCTGATAACGAATACCAGCCTCAAAATCAAATTTAGGAAGCAATTGATTCTTTTGCTGTTTTACCTTAATCCTTTTATTTTCTATCTCTATACCTTCTTTAAAGAGATCTGGTCTACTTTCAAGCGCAGTCTTGATTGACTCATCAAGTGAGACCTCCTTAATCTCAAAAGATGCCTTATCCAGTGGTATGATTGCCACATCAGAGAAGATAGAATTGTTACTTAGATTCATAACCTGCTTTAACTCATCTTCCTTATCTTTAACCTTATTTTCTGCTTCTATAACTTTCTCATACTGGGAGGCAACGTCTTCCTCTGCCACCAGCACCTCAATGGGCGCCATGGTGCCCACTTTTACCTGGATCTTGTTTTCCCTTAATAATTTCCTGGCCCTCTCTATAGACTTATTCTTCACCCTTAAATCCTCTATTGCCCCTACAAGCTCCCAGTATTTCTTCTGGACATCTTTAATTGTAGTTCTTGCCTTATCCCTAAGTTCCAATATAGATTTCTTCTTGTCATTTCTTGCTATATAAATATTGCTTCTATTATAAAATATCCCCGCACCTTTTAAAAGGGGTTGGGTTATTTTAGTCTCTATAGATGCTGTTGCTGAGGGATTGAAAATCGCAAAAGGAGGTGGATCGAGAAACCTACGTTCAAGATTATATTCCAATGTAAACGTAGCGCCAGTTTCTAAAGGCTTTTCTATTGTTGCATTTAACGTATTTGAATCATCTCTGAAATCTCCCAATCCAGCTCCAAGACCAACCTGTAATTGGCTGTTTGAAGGAACCTCAGAATCTTCAACGTCACCTGTGATTTTTAGAGTGGGATCAAACTCGGATTTTGCAACAGTAATATCTTTTTCTTCAATCATTGGTTCTAACTTTGCAATCCTTATGTCGTAGTTATTATGCAAGGCCAGGATTATGCTATCCTTTAGCGTTATGTTAAGAAATTTCATATCTTTTGAAAATTCTACGGCAGGTTTTTCGAGTTCTTCGTATTCGTCCTTTGCTTCAATATCGCCTTTGGGAGCTACCTCTAGTATCTCTCTGAGAGCTTCTGCATAGTCATTCCTTGCTTCAACATTAGTATTAGCAAATATTATTAGGTTCAGGGAAAATAGTATTGCTAATATTTTTTTTAACTTAGAAAACATATCAAATTTATTTACCCTTAATCAAGGCCATAGCCTCAGCTCTTGTAGCTGGATTTTTTCTGAATATTCCTCTTACCACTGATGTCTGAGCAATGCTACCTGGTTTTTTTACTCCTCTCATGGTCATACAAAGATGTTCTGCTTCTATAATTGTTAATACACCTTTTGGTCTTAGTACCTTCATGATTGCCTCAGCTATTGCAGTGGTAAGGCGTTCCTGCACTTGCAATTTCTTAGCTTCAGTCTCTACTACTCTTGCAAGCTTGCTCAAACCCGTTACCCTTGAGCCATTAGGTATGTATGCAACATGCGCCTTCCCAATAAAAGGTAGTAAATGATGTTCACAAATAGAAAAAAAGGGAATATCCTTTAATAGAACTATTTCATCATGATCTTCAGATTTTAAAACCTTAATTTGTTCTCCAGTATCTACACCAACCCCTGCAAAGATCTCTTCACACATCTCAGCAACACGTTCGGGGGTTTCTTTAAGACCTTCACGTTTAGGATCCTCACCTATTCCTTCTAAAAACAATTTAATCCCTTTAGTTATTTTCTTTCGGTCTATCACTTTTATAATTTATAGTATGAAATATTATGTTTCCCTTTTTTAAAATGATTGTTAGAAAAAGATTGATTAATTATTAGAAAATTCTAATTGTATTCACTTACTATGTCAAGAATAAAGGGATTTCAATTATATGTAGATAAAAAGGCTAACATATCACTATGGACTTATTAAAAGTAACAAAATGATCCATGTTCTCCGTTTTATTTAAACGTTTTGTGAAATTATGCCGGGATCTGTTTTTTACAACATAAATCCATATATAGAGTCTTTAAGATCAGTATAGTTTTTCGAAACAACTTTAAATTGGTTTAGATTTAAATCATTAGCAACATTTGCAAGCCTGTTGCAATCTGATTGATAAGGGCTTAATTTTACCTCATATGCTATCTCTTTATTCAAAATAAAATCAATCTCCGCCCCGCTCTTTCGCTGGTAGTAATTTAATTCCCCTTTAAGCCTCAGATTTGCAAAGATACTGTTTTCAAAAATATGTCCCATGTCCAGCCCTGCCAGATGGTTTGCAATGCCTGTATCACACAGGTAGACCTTTGGCATCTTTTTTATTTCTGCGCTTTTTCCTTTACTAAATGGTCTTATTGTCTTTATGAAATAAGTTCCTTCCAGAAAAGAAATATACTCATTTAATGTGGGCCTTGAAACCTTTAACTCTTTTGATAACTTTTGAATATCCAATCTTGAACCTGTACGTTGCATAAAGAGTAGCATGAGATCACGAATAACATCATTTCTTCGGAAATGCCCCAGTTGCATCACTTCAAGTTGAAAAAAGGATGTGAAAATATCCTCTAAGGCTTTTTTCTTTTCCTCTACATTTGTCTTTAACACTACACCCGGAAAACCTCCAAAGGATATATATTCATCATACAGTGGGGAAACTGCACTAAAAATTGCTTTTGAGATATTATCTGGTCTATCAGGTAATTGAATAGGGTTACCTTTAAAATTAAGAAATTCTATAAAGGTTAAAGGAAAAAGCTCAAATATAAACTTTCTGCCTGACAGGGATTCTGTAAACAGATTTTTGAGATAAAAATTGACAGAACCGGTCAAAAAAAATTTAACCTGGTAATGATCGATAAAGTATTTAACAAGAGATGGAATATTGTTTACAAATTGGATCTCATCAATAAATATATAGGGTTTTTTATTAAAATCGATCCCAAGGAATTCAAAAGATGTTTTTATGCTTTCATAATTTTCATCTTCAACATATTTTCTGTTTAATGGATTCTCCATATCCAGAAAGAGCTTGTTCTTTGATTTTATTTGATCGGAAATGTATTGAAGGAGTGTGGTTTTGCCTGTTCTGCGCATCCCGGTAATGACAATAGCCTCAGGACTTTTGATAAATTTCTTGATATCATCATATATTAATCTTTTGTAAATCATAGGCAATATTTTACAAATAGTTTAACTAATTGTAAAGTATATTTTAACAAATAGTCTTATAGCGCCTATACATTTTCTATTATTAAAGAATTTGATAGAAATATAAGGTGTATATGGAGGTACCCTTAAATGGGCGCTGTCCCTATTATCCTATTATGTCTATTATGTCCTCTATTATGTCCAAGAATAAAGGGGGCAAAGTATGTGAGGATGGAAAGGCTAATGTATCATTACAAACTATTTTTTCAATAATGACTCAATTTCCTGAATGAGAAATTGTAAATTTGGTTGATCGAAATGCATGTCTGGCGCAGGGGCACGATTATGTTTAATGTTCGGCGGTATATGTTTGTGATGTGGATTAGTGACCACAAGATTTGGGTCATTAGTATGTGGTTGACTGTCGTACCATGCAAATTTCTCTCCATGACACCATAATTCATATCCATAACTTTCAATAACAACTCGCTCGACATCAAATGAGATACGTTCTCTAAGTGTAATTCGATAACCTTTTGCAAAAGTAATTTCACCTAGAACTATAGCTGTTCGCTTACCACGTCGTGCAACAATCAATGTTGATCTTTGCACAGATTGGTGTCGTTGTTTGAGCGTGTAAATGAATTCCTCATATTCACGAAGTGACTGAAATGGATTCATGGCGAGCAGTCCTTTCAATCACATCAATCAAAGTTTGAGATTGTGCGCGTAAGGTTTTAATTGCCTGGCGGTACTGCTCTTGACGACGTAGCCAAATCTTATATGCCCCTGCCCAATCTGTCCAATCCAATATCCACGCGTCATCTTCAGGTTCTTCCCCGTTCATATATGATTCATTAAATGTTTCTGAAAGTACACCGTACTTATTCTCATAAGTTTCTAAATCCTCACGCAGTGCATGAATATCAGCAATAATTTCTTGTAAGGTCACAATCATATCTCCTTATCTATAATAAATTGTACAATTTCTCTATTTCTGATTTACTATCCATTAGAATCTATTAGTTTCTGGTTAGAAACTAACAGTATAAACGATTTGGAAAATAAAACACCTTTTATTTATTCTCTATGCTGCTCTATGCTAATACTATAAGACCATGTTCTTTTAATGTGTTAAGAAGTTGTTTCTCATGTTCATCACTCATCTTACAGAGTGGCAATCTCATCTCACCATTTAATCTGCCAAGCAATCTCATTGCTGTTTTCACGGGAATCGGATTTGTCTCTATAAACATAGCTTTACAGACAGGGAAGAGTTTTTTATGAACTTCTTGTGATTTCTGTATTTTACCATTTAGAAAATTTGAAACCATTTCCAAGACATCTTTAGGAAGAATATTCGCTACTACAGAAATAACACCCTTACCACCTACAGACATTATTGGGAGAGTCAAAGAATCATCTCCAGATAATACAGTAATATCACACAACTTGAGAATCTGACTTGTTTGATCAATATTCCCGCTTGCCTCTTTAATGGCAACAATATTCTCCAATTCATGAAGTCTTGCCACTGTTTCAGGAGAAATTGAAACACCCGTCCTTGAGGGAACATTATAAACAATTATTGGAATATCTGCTTTCTCTGCTATGGTTTTATAATGTATGTAAAGGCCCTCCTGAGTAGGTTTATTATAGTAAGGTGTAATCATCAAGGCGCCATCTGCACCTGCCTTCTTTGCATATCTAGTCAAACTTATGGCTTCACTCGTATTATTAGAACCTGTTCCTGCTATAATAGGTGTACGACCATTTGCTTTTTCAACAACCTTACTAATGACCTCCTCATGTTCTTTATGACTCATAGTAGGAGACTCGCCTGTCGTTCCACATGGTATTATACCATTTGTACCATTTTCAATATGATATTCTACTAGCTCTTCAAGCTTGTCATAATCTATCAAACCATCTTTGAATGGTGTAACCAAGGCAACAATTGATCCAGTAAACCCCGTTAGAGAAGGTTCTTTAACGGGCATTGATGATGTCGACTCAGCATTATTATTCACTATATTTCTACCACCGATTTCATCGGAGGATTTTTCTAACGGGGTAAACATAAAACTCTACTCCTCCTTTCATAATTGCTCAATATCAAGCGGAATCGGGTGCCCTCCCTTTCGGGAGGATTCCAGAGTTCACCCCTGGAATCCCTGCGAAAGCGGGGTTGTCACTCCGCGTTAAACTGCATAATATTCCACTTGATATTGAGCAATTACCTCCGTTTTTACCTAACTATTTTTGTCTGTTATAAATCCTTACACACTGGAAAATACTCATAAATTTTGTTTTATAAGATAATGTTTGTATATAAGTTCTTTCATTTCCTGCACTGCTTTTTTAATTCCAACAAAAATTGCTCTTGAAACAATACTATGACCAATATGAAGTTCTTCAACATCCATACTTTCTACAATGGGACATACGTTTTTGTATGTCAACCCATGACCTGCGTTTACTCTCAAACCAGCTTCCTGTGCAATCCTTACTCCTTCTTTTAATACCTCTAGCATTTTGGCACTTTGTCTTTCGTCTTTTGCATTAGCATAATTACCTGTGTGAAGTTCGATAGATTGAGTTCCAACTTCACTAGAAGCAGTTATTTGGTCCTTATCAGGATCTATAAAAAGACTCACATGTATACCATTATCTCTGAATCTCTTGATAATATCAGCAAGTAGTTTCTTTTGAGTAGTAACACACAGTCCTCCTTCTGTGGTAACCTCCTGTCTTCTTTCAGGTACGATAGTTATTTGTCCAGGTTTTACCTTAAGAGCAATATCAATTATTTCTTGAGAAGTTGCCATTTCCAGATTGAGTTTAGAAAAAACTGTTTTGCTAATCAAAGCAAGGTCTCTGTCCTGAATATGTCGGCGATCTTCTCTAAGATGTATTGTTATGATATCTGCACCACCCAGATCCGCAAGTCCTGCAGCTGTTACTGGATCAGGTTCGTAGGTCATCCTTGCTTGTCTTAATGTGGCAACATGGTCTACATTAACTCCCAGTTTAATCATAATCTAATACAAAAATGAGTATTTAACATTAATTTACTTCATTTCTATTATTGGTTCCACAATATCTACAAGAACCTCTGGTGGATTTCCTTCCATTTCTAAACCTTCAGGAATATTACAAATAACAGGTTGATTGTATGGTCCAGGAGGAATTAGTGAACTAACGTCAATATATGCCATAATATCATCTGAATTTAGTCTATCTAATATCAATTTTGGTCCTTTCAAGCTCAAATTAACATATTCTTCTTTTAGCTTCACCTTATAATCATAATTAGTAGGATGAAACACGTTTATCTTTACTTTTTTAAATTCTTTAATACTTACTTGTTCTGAAATCTGAAACCATACATTTATTCTTTCCTCACATTGAACAGGCACAAAAATATATTTATCATCCTTTACGATAGATATATTATTCTCTAAATCTACATTCCACGGAAATGTTCTGTTTTGTTTGCTAGTTATTCCGTTTATATCTATTGGGCTTGTATTAATTGTATCGGCCTCCTTGAGAATATTTACAGGCCCTGTTACAATAACTTTGCTAGGATAAAAAAATTCACCATTTATTTCATATCCCGGTGCAGGCACCCCCTTTCTCTGTATTTGTACTTTAAGGTATTTGCTTTCCAATCTCCCCAATATAACATCAATCGCATTAGGAACTATTGAATTCAACCGTATCTCTTGTGGAAAATTAAAGTTTCTCCTTGTCAACCTGATAGTTCTTTTAAAATTATCTTCTTCTATATCACTTATATCAGGGATATCAAATCTTGCATTGATTTTATTATCCTTTATCATATCAGATATTCGATCAATTATATTTTGGGGACCACTTAAACTGACAGTTACTATATTACTGCTAGTATCCAATATTGTTATACCGGGAGGTGCATTGATTGTTAGCTGGAGATCTTCATTAATGTTACCGGTATGTCTACTAATAGCATAGAACCATAGTGCAACAGCCATTATCAGAGCCATACCCTTTGCTCTCAAATTACGAGAAAAAATGTTTTTAACCAAGGCTATTCACTCCGATTTTCTTTAACTGTATCTGTCGAAATTCCTTCTAATACTTTTCTTAATTCATCCGGTGTTACATCTTCCTCTAGCTTCCCTCCAACTGCCACGGATACCGTTCCGGTCTCTTCAGAAATAATTATTGAGATTGCATCAGTTTCTTCTGTAATACCGATACCCGCCCTGTGTCGCGTACCATAGGTTTTTGATATGTTTTCATTCTCTGTTAACGGAAACAAGCATCCCGCAGCCGCAATTTTCTGTTCTTGAACAATAACTGCACCATCATGAAGCGGTGTGCCCGGCCAGAAGATTGTACTTATAAGATCACTTGAAATGTTAGAATTTATCTTTATGCCATCTTCTATATAATTGCCCAGCCCATCTTCACGCTCGATTGTTATCAGGCCTCCTATTTTATTTTCAGACAAGGTTGTTATAGCTTTAACAATCTCTTTGGTAACTTGTATCTCTGCCTTTATAAACATCCTGAAAAATGGACTATGTCCCAATCTGACAAGTGCACGCCTAAATTCCGGTTGAAATAGTATAATTATTGGAATAATAAATACCGGCAAAAACTCAGTAATGAGCCAGTTAACGGAATAAAGCTCAAGCTTCTTTAAAAAAAACAGTATTCCTATAGAGATTATAACAAGTGTAAAAGCCAAACTGCGGAGTATGCCTGCTCCACGTGTTCCCTGCATTATTTTCAAGATTGTATATAACAGTATAAATATTATAAATATTTCTCCGCATGACTTTATTAACATCCATCCATTGCACCAGTAAGGATGAATAATGCTATGTAGATTTTCAAAAAATCCGAAAAAACCATCCATCAAGTTTTCTCCTCACAGCCTGTATGTACGATGATCCTGGGCATGATATTGATTCTTCGTAAAAGGAAGTAACATCGTAATACATCAAAAAGGTTCTTCCACTCAATTTGTTAATTCGATTGCTTCGTACATCTTGATCGCTTGAACTGATTCTTTTACATCATGTACCCTGATAATATTTACACCCTTAATAATAGCAATCACCAGTGTCACTAATGTTCCAATAAGCCGTGAATTGTATCTTGGAATGTTATTGTCTTCCGAAAGTTCAAGCACATTATTAATAAAAGATTTGTGAGAGGTACCTATCATAATTGGGAGATTCAGACATTTTAATTCATTTAATTGTTTCAAGATTTCGAGGTTGTGTTTAGGTGTCTTACCAAAACCTATACCAGGATCGATTATTATATTATTACGTGTAATTCCTGATTCAACAGCAAATTCAATTCTTCTTTTAAAAAATAAAATAACTTCTGGAATTAGCTTATCATAAATTGGATTCTTTGGGAAATTATGCGGATGACCTTTAATGTGCATGATAATTAAGGGTGTGTTATTTGCTGCCACAACTCTGGCCATTTCATTATCAGCCTGCAAACCACTAATATCGTTGATGATTTGTGCGCCAGCCTTAATCGCTTCATCAGCAACCTCTGCCTTATACGTATCGATGGATATTGGCCTTTGTGTTTCTTTGCTTAATTCTTTAATAATTGGTATAACTCGCCGTATTTCTTCATCCGCAGAAACAGAACTTGAACCCGGTCTGGTAGATTCGCCTCCAATATCTATTATGTCAGCACCATCTTCGATCATTTTCCTTGCATGATTTAATGCACTTTCTAAGTCATTATATTTTCCTCCATCGTAAAAAGAGTCTGGAGTTACATTCAAGATACCCGTTACAAGTGTTTTCTCACCTATCTCCAGATAACCCTTATTGTGTCTTATAATCAAAGAACCTTACCACTTTTCCTCTAAATAATTCACTATTGTTTCAGCAAGTTCAATAAAACCTTCCTCAGTAGCAGATTCTAGGGTTTCACCACGTCTTACAATAAACTCATCTGATTGTTTTATGCCACTCTCATTTATCAATGCCCTACCCGTTCTTCTGTCTACCAGCTTTATGTCAACATATATTGTCACTCGACTTTCAACTATATTATCCGTAATATCTTGTGTGATTACGCCTTCAGTAACACCATTGATCTTGCCATATAAGATTGTGTCTGCACTATCTTTTTGGGCAATTCTTAAGTTTGTCTTAGACATAATCTCTTCTTTCACTGCCTTTGTGAGATCAAACTCGATACCTCTCCTAAATGTAATATTCTCAAAAATAGGAATATAAATAGTATTAATTTTACGACTAATCAACGATTTCGTTGAATATCCACATCCTGACATTAATGCAAATACAAGTATGAAACACGTTAATTGTTTTAAAACACCCACATTGGATCTCCCTCTGAAAACACTCTATAATAAATTACCAATAATCAAGATACAAGATACAAATAAATCTCAATAACCAAGTTACAAGGTACAAATAAATTTCAATCATCAATAACCAATCATCAAACTTTTTTTTGATTATTGGAATTTGGTGATTATTTGGTTATTGTATCTTGTTTCTTGTTTCTTTTTCAGTCAAAAGCCTGAATCAGCATAAATATGGTGCTTTTATATTAAATCACCAATAACCAAGATAGAACTTACCTTATTGCACCTACCTTCTTAAGCATTTCTATTTTTTCTTTTGCCCTAGCTGCCCATTCTGTATTTGGATAATCCTTAATTACGGATTCAAAATAGATAACTCCTGCATCCGGCCTTTTCCTACGCAAATAAAACTCACCTATTTTGTAATCCCTCTCTGCCAAAGCAATGTCTATTTCCTCAATTATTTCCTTTGTAGTATCAACCAAAGCTCCGTGAGGATTGTTAGCAAGGTATATTTCAAAACCCTCGCGTGACTCAGTAAGTAGTTCGTAATTTCTTTCTTGAATACGAATATCACTCAACCTGCAATACGGGATTCTGAATTGAGCATATGGAACCCATTCGCTATTAGGATAATTTTCCATAACACCAAGGTAGCTATCCTCAGCCTCCTCATATTGACGTAATTGGTAATGACAATCTGCGATTTTTACCTGTGCATCAGCAGCTATAAATCCAAGAGGATTTCGTTCGATGATCTTTTCAAATACCTTGATAGCTCCTTTTTCGTCTCTTTCCATTTGAGCAACTCCAACTTGGAATTCCTTTTCTAATATCTCTTTTAACCTACGTGTACCGGGATCTTTTTCTATCATTCGTTCATATGCTTTAAAGGCATTCTTATAATCGCCTACCAGATAATATGACTTGCCTATGTTCAACTGAGACTCCTCTGCAAGCTCTGATTCGGGATTTTTTTTAATAATATCCTCAAATATCCCTATAGCACTTATATACTCCCTATTAACTATTAATGTGATAGCATACCTGAATTGTTGATCAGCCGTTTCTCTTAGCAGTTGATCAGGATTAACCCAATTTGTTTCTTTGCTCCATACCCATTTCGCATATGATATCTTTGTACCGAGAAATACAAAAGCAACAAGAGTGAAAAATACCAGCAATAATCTTTTCATAAATATCTCTATCTGACTTGAATCTCTATAATCACTTCTTCTTAATGCAATAGCAGGTGTTTTACAAAAATTCATTCTCTACTTTCGGCACATTATAACCCAAAACGGTAAGGATTTTTGATTCCTTTTCATGCATGATTTTTGCATCTTTTTCGTTACCATCATTATATCCCAACAGGTGCAATATACCATGTACAACATACAAAAATATTTCACCTTCAACATCTATCTTTCTTCTGTCTGCTGTATCTACTGCTGTTTCTACCGAAACAACAACTTCTCCACTTAAGAAGCTTTTATTACTGTTTAATGGAAAAGCTATAACATCTGTAACTTCATCAGAGTTGAAAAAACGCTTGTTTAACTTTTTAATCTCGTTATTGTCAACAAAGACAATACTTAGTTTTGCGTCCCTTCCTTCTTTGTTTACCGCCTCCCTGACTACTTTTTTAACCTTACTCTTTTTAATTTCATAATGTCTCTGTACATTTACAATCTCTACAATCATTTTTTGTAATAGTTCACCCTGTTAGATAGAACTTATCCAACAGTCAACTCCTGACCTGTTCCAAACGATGGTCTTAGCTACACCCACGGGATCGATCAGGACAGGTACGTTTATCGTGATTAATGTGCGCTTATCGTACAACTAACGGTTATTTTACATTATCTAACAGGGGAACCGCAAAGTTTTTAAAAAAATAGTGAAAAGACCTCAAAACCGTTTTTTTTAGACGTTTTTGTAAGGGCGTATTGCAATACGCCCCTACTCAGATTCAATGATCTGAAATGTTGGCCAAAATTAACGTTTATGTTTTTTTTCTCAAATTTTTCTTTGCGTCCTTTGCGTCTTTGCGGTGGGCTGACTTTTAATGAATATCAAATATCAAGTTTCGTATGCATCGACAATATCTTGAACAAGTCTGTGCCGGACGATGTCACTACGTGTAAGGTAAACATAATCAACTCTGGAAACACCTTTCAACCTTTCCTGAACATCTATTAGTCCTGATATTTCGCCTGATGGCAAATCAACCTGAGTTATATCACCCGTAACAACAACTTTGGTCCTTATTCCTAAACGCGTCAAAAAAGTCTTCATTTGCTTTACACTACAATTTTGAGCCTCATCAAGTATTATGAAAGAATCGTTAAGCGTTCTACCTCTCATAAATGCCAGAGGAAGTATCTCTATTAAATCGTTTTCTACGTATTTTTTTACTTGCCCAATGTCAATCATGTCGGCTAAGGCGTCATACAATGGCCGCAAATAAGGATTTACCTTTGCTCGAATATCCCCTGGTAAAAAACCCAATTTTTCTCCCGCCTCTACAGCAGGGCGAGCGAGAACTATCTTTTTTAGAACACCACTTTTCATTGTGGAAAGGGCTAAGGCAACAGCCAAATATGTCTTGCCAGTCCCAGCCGGACCTATACAAAAAACCAAATCGTTATTTCTTATAGCATTAACATATCTAACTTGTCCTTCAGTTTTTGGTCTTACAGGTTGCCCTTTTATAAATACCTCAATTGGCCGTTCCGGTTGTATATGATCTCTCCCCCTATTTATGTTCGCAATAACAACATCAATATCATCTTCATCCAACTTTCCATATGTTCTTATTATTTTTAACAAACTATTTACAACATCAGTTAGCTTTTTAACCTGATCAATCTCACCCTCATATTTCAACACCCCATTTCTGGCAACAATCTTAACGCCAAAGATATCCCTTAAAATTTTGAGGTTTTTATCATGATTGCCGAATAAAACAGAGGCCTCATTATCACTTTCTAACTGTATTTTATTTTCAATAATTGTACTGTTTCCTTGTACGTCACTCATTTTATAATGCTATATAATACAACTTTACAAGATACAAATAAATCACCAATAATCAAGATACAAGTTACAAACAATTCACAAATACCAATAACCAAACATTTTCTGAACTATTTTTTTGATTATTGGAATTTGATGATTATTTGGTTATTGTTTCTTGTATCTTGTTTCTTTTTCAGGCTTTCCGACTGAGATCGGACCTGAAAGTTGCCCCCAAGGGGCGTCATATCCGAGGCATATCCGCCTGTGCGGCAAGTTCAGGGTGACAATGTAGCATTTCCGCAACAGAAACTAATTAATATCCTATTATTACTAAGAAATAATATGCTACAGGAATACTTATAAGTAATGAATCTAATATATCTAGAATGCCACCAAAAGCCGGAATAGCGCTACTTGAATCCTTAACAGTCATATCCCTCTTTATAACAGATTCTATTAAATCTCCAAATATGCCTGAAGCCCCAATTAATAGTCCGAAAGGTACTATTATATAAAAAGGTAAAATACTGATTCCCGGTAAGGCATTTAGTCCTATAGCTATTATGAGGCTACAAAATAAACCGAACAGTGCACCCTCAATAGTCTTATTTGGACTAAATGATGAAAACTTATGTCTACCAAACTTTCTACCAAAAAGATACCCCCCTATATCACCACCTTTGGTAACTAACAACACAAGAAGTATTATGCCCAATCCATTGGACATATGCCGAATTGGCATTATGAATGAAAGAAAAAAATATATGTAAATTATCCCGAAAACTGTAACAGAAATATTCTTAATCGTATCATCAGTACCGCGTTTAAGAGCCTGAACACCAAATAACCATAAAATTATAAGGACAAATATGCAGGGAAATATTGGATTCAACCCATCTTCATAAGCTGATAACCAGAATCCTAAAAAAACAATCACACCTCCAATAATCCCTGACACCTTGAATGGCACAAAGCCTTTCTTTTCTACTATATTATAAAATTCTAATAAACCTATCCCTCCAGTAAAAATACCCGAAAGGCCAAGGCCTACATCAGAATCAAAGACATAATCACAAAAGAGTATACCGCAAAATGCAACCAACATGGCTGTACCAAGCCAAATTCTTGTCTTGAGTACATCTATTCTATTAATCCACCAAACCTCCTTTCCCTTTTAGCATAATCACTTAAGGCATCTTCCAGTTGCTTTTTCTTAAATTCAGGCCAATATACAGACGTAAACCATAGTTCAGCATAAGAAACTTCCCAGAGTAAGAAATTGCTCACACGCATTTCACCTCCTGTTCTGATAAGCAAATCCGGATCAGACATGTCTGAGGTATACATGTAACTCTTAAAAGTCGCATCATCTATGTCTTGAAGTTTAACTATTCCTTTTTTTACATCCCTTGCCAAACCCTTAGTGGCATCTACTATTTCAGTCCTTCCACCATAATTAAGTGCAAGACACAATATCATCCCTGTATTATTCTTGCTTTCCTCCATGCTAATAGACAACTCCTTTTGAACATCCTTGGGTAAGGCCTCGATCCGTCCAATTGTCTTAAGTATGATATCATTATCTCTTATAGTCTTTCTTTCCTCGATTAAATATTTTTTAAGCATCCTCATCAAAAAGTTTACTTCAGTTTTCGAACGTTTCCAATTCTCATTTGAGAATGCATATAGCGTTAATTGTCCTATATGTTTTTTAGCGCATTCAGTAGTTATTTCCCTTACAGATTTAACACCTTCTTCATGTCCTCTAACCCTCATAAATCCTCTTTGCCTCGCCCAACGCCCATTTCCATCCATTATAATTGCTATATGATTTGGCAATCTCTTTCTTTTAGTCATTAATTTCTAATAACCTGTAAACGTTCGGGACCAACAGAGATCATTTTAATTTTTAATCCAACATAATCTTCAATTGTTGTAATATAATTCCTGGCATTATCAGGGAGATCTTCTACATTCCTCACTTTAGATATATCTTCCAGCCAGCCAGCGACCTCTTCATAAACTGGCTCACAATTATGCAATACGTCTAAGTCTGCGGGGAAATTATTATAAATCTTTTTATTACTTCTATATCCTGTGCATATTCTTATAGTCTCCTGGTCATCAAGTACATCGAGCTTGGTCATTATAAGCGAGTCTACACCACTAATCCTTACCGAATGTTGTACGGCCACAGTGTCAAACCAGCCGCACCTTCTGGGCCTGCCAGTAGTAGCTCCAAATTCTCCACCTCTCTTACGAACATGATCTCCCGGTTCACCATCAATTTCTGTTGGGAAAGGACCACTACCAACCCTGGTTATATACGCCTTCATTACCCCATATATATTATGAATTTGTTTGGGAGAAACTCCTATACCTGAAGACACTCCACATGCTGCAGCATTTGAAGAAGTAGTATAAGGGTAAGTCCCAAAGTCCACGTCCAATAAAGTACCCTGGGCGCCCTCAAAGAGAATTTTTTTTTCATCGTTTATAGCCCTGGCCATCAAGTCTATTGTATCGCATACAAACGGATATATCTTATCTGCATACATACTGTATTCTTCATAAATATCTTTCCAGGAAACAGGTTCTTCGCTATACAAATTTACGAACAACCTATTCTTTTCTTCCACAGTTTTTTTGAGTTTTTCCCTAAAATGTTCTCTATGAAATAATTCAGCAATCCGAATACCATCTCGTGCTATCTTATCAGTATAACACGGCCCAATACCACGCCCGGTCGTACCAATCATCGAATTGCCTTTCTGCTTTTCGATGAGCAAATCCAATTTCTTGTGATATGGGAAAACGACATGTGCACGATCACTAACAAATAAATTTCCGTTTACGTTAATGTTTCTTTTTGACAACTCTGCAATTTCATCCAAAAACAAGCTTGGATCAAAAACAATCCCATTTCCAATTACACACACTTTATCCGGATGTAAGATCCCCGATGGTATTAAATGAAATATAAACTTTTCGTTATCTATGACAAGGGTATGACCTGCATTCCCACCTCCCTGATATCTAACAATAATGTCATAATTCTTCGCAAGGATATCTATAATCTTGCCTTTGCCTTCATCTCCCCATTGCAATCCTATAACACATGTATTTGTCATAAAAAACTCACTTTTCAATCAAAATAAATACAACCTGGTCGAGCCGGAACTTAGATATCTATCCCCTTTTTGGTTCCCGCCTGAGGCGTACCTTGAGTTGCTCACAGGGGCGACTTTATCGGCTGGCTCGGCCAGGTTGGGTGAAATTAATATTTAACCTATTGTACAGAAGCCATTGAAAAATAGGTACTTGCAATTATAGGATATTAAAGTGAAATGTCAACAAGAATAAGAGTACGGTCCCTCCTTGCAATTCGTATTTCAATTGACTTTCTATTCTATGAAGGGTTTTCAATAGAAGAGGTCGTCCATCCAATAAGGACAATTTGCGGACCTGGAATATCATGTATAACCAACATGGCGGCTGGCATTAAAAAAGAAAAAATCAGTCATGATAAGATATTGACGTTTATGAAGATGAATGAAGAGAAGGCCAATACTATACTAAAAGAAATCATACACAAATTCTCTTTCTATCTAGGAACAAAAAGCAAGAATGAGGAAAGGCACATTAGATGCTTAAAACAAGCCTGTCTTTGCAGTAACCCAACATTCAGCATGACAGTAATGACGCATCATGTCACCCTGAACTTGTTTCAGGGTCTATTTGGCTACTGAACCAGAAACATCTTTTGGAATTGGTATAATACGACGTTCTAATTCTTCCCAAATTTTTCGTTTTGTCATTCTTAGATCATATTCCCCTTGAAGATTTAACCAAAATTGTGCCTCCACATTAAAATAACGTTGAAATCTCAATGAGGTGTCAGCCGTTATGGCACGTTTGCCATTTACAATTTCGCTGATTCTATTTGGAGGAACTCCAATATCTCTAGAAAGCTTGTTGATACTAATCCCCAATGGTTCCATAAAATCTTCCCTTAGGATTTCACCTGGTGTGATTGGATCTAATAATTTGTTTTTAAGCATTTTTTCACCTCAATGATAATCGGTAATTGAAACGTTATAGGCATGACTATCCTTCCATTCAAAGCAAACCCTCCATTGTTTATTAATGCTGATAGCATATTGACCTTTTCTATCTCCCTTCAAAGCATGGAATCTGTTGCCCGGGTTGAGCATTAATGCCTCGAGGCTTGGAGCAGAATGTAATACCATTAGTCGTTTTCTAGCCTGTCGTTCAATGGCCTGAAATCGTCGAACCCGGCGATCATTGAATAACGCTTCCGTGTCACGACAGGCAAAGGATTTAATCATAGATTATAGTATTACGTGACTCATAATATGTCAAGCAGAAATTATCCGAGAATGATAAAATAGATCCTATGAAACAAGTATATTTTGATTTGCCAACAACTTTTGATCTGTTATTTTATCTTGACATATTTAAAGTATTAGTTTAGAATTCTCAACATGCGATTTGTTCCGCGCTTGATAACTTCTGAACTCAAAAAAGCCTCAAAAAATTTTCCAGCCTTAATTGTGACAGGCCCCAGGCGTGCCGGTAAAACAACACTTCTGCGCAAGTGTTTTCCTCATGCGTCCTATCATTTGATTGAAGATCCGGATATCATTGCCCGTTTAAGAAGTGATCCGCGTTCTTATATTGATACGATAAAAGTGCCGGCTATTCTAGATGAAATCCAGAATGTTCCGGAAGTCCTTAATTATATTCGTTCACGTGTGGATAAATCGCCTCATAAAAATGGACAGTGGTTTTTGACGGGTTCACAGGAAGCGCCACTGATGCAAGGTGTGAGTGAGTCCATGGCAGGCCGGGCAGCAATATTTCAACTTTTGCCGTTTTCTCAGGAAGAAACCTCAAAGGTTTCGGTTTTCAGAGGAGGGTTTCCCGAGCCAATTGCCAGACCAATCGCAGCGGATACGTGGTTTCGATCATACATTCAGACTTATCTGGAACGTGATGTAAGAGTGGTTAGTTCGATACGGGATTTAGCCGTGTTTCGACGCTTTCTATCAATATTGGCAAGCCGTGTCGGCCAGATACTTAATCGTACAGATTTGGCTGCTCCTCTTGGTGTGTCTGTTCCAACCATTTCTGAGTGGATGAGTATTCTTGAAATTACTTCACAAATTATTCTGGTACCTCCATATTATGAGAATTTTGGAAAAAGAATGATTAAGTCTTCCAAGATATATTTTACCGATTCAGGAATGTTGTGTCACCTGCTGGGGATTCAATCTAAACCAATGCTATTAAATTCACCCTTTTTGGGGCCTGTTTTTGAGGGATTTATTGCATCTGAAATACTTAAGAAGCAATATAATTCCGGAAAAAGAAGAGAACTTTACTTTTTCAGAGATCAACAGGGGCTGGAAGTTGATTTTCTAATTCCAACAGGCAATAAAAAATTGATTCTTCTTGAATCCAAGGCGTCCAGTACCATAACCCCTCAAATGGCCTATTCAATAAAGCGATTAAGGGGGTACATTTCCAACTATTCGGTAAAGAGTTTTTTAGTCCATTTGCCATCAAAAAAGCAGGAAACAATATCAGCTATTGTTCCTGGTGTCAAAGCGATACCGAGTGATGCACTGGACAGGGTATTTTAATTCACTGGAACCAATGGGATCAGGCCTTGAATATTGACTAAATAGTAAAGTTCATATAGGAAAAATACTTTAAAGGCATAATTATATATGACGATATAAGTTTTTGCACATAATATCGTGCAGTAAAAATTACGTTACTGCATAGTTTGTCATTCTGAACGAAGTGAAGAAAAAACAACAAAGTCTAATCTTTGTTGTCATCCTGCTGCTTTATTACGTTGGTTGGCAGAATTATTGTAAAAGTAGTGCCCTTGTCTTTTTCGCTCGTAAAGCCAAGAGAACCTCCCATTGATTCTACAAGACTTTTTGTAGTTGAAAGACCGACACCCATTCCACTATCAGTATACTTATCCTTCGTTGTAAAGAATGGTTCGAAGATTTTCGGGCGTAATTCATCCGATATCCCATCTCCCTGATCCGAAATCATAACGATTAACAGGCTATTTTGATCCTTTACGATAATGTTGACCTCACTACCTCGGGGAGATGCCTCTATGGCATTTTTAATAATGTTATATAATATCTGTTTGAAGAAGTCCTCAGATATGGTTACTTTTAAAATGTCCTTACAATCGTTAAGGCTCACGATTACACCACGCTCATCGCCAAGAATTTTAAGCAAGTTTATTATTTCACGAATGGATAAAATAGAATTAAACTCAGAAATCTTTCCTTTGTGTGGTCGGCACAAGTCGAACAATTGTTTTACAATTCTAGTGATACGCCCTATCTCTTTCTCTATTACGTCTACGTATTCAAAATATTTGTAGTTCACCGGAATTGCGTCCTTGAGCAGTATAAAAGAGCTGCTGATACCTCCCAGCGGATTGTTGATCTCGTGGGCGACCCGAGCAGCCATGCGGCCTGCAGCAGCCAGCTTCTCGTTCTCCACTCGCTGCCGCTCCAGCTCCATGATACGAGCAGTGCGCTCCTCTACCAGTGTCTCCAGTTCCTCATTATGCCGACGGATTGTTTCTTCCATACGCATACGCTCAATTTCCGAACATGCCTTTGTCGCAATGATTTCCATCACTTCCTTTGTTCGTGGCGGCAAAACTAGTTTTTGGCGGGATGCTAACCAGAGTAAGCCGATGTTTTTGCCATTTTCATCTCGTATGGACGTACCAATATATCCTTCTGCTTCCATTTTAGAGACACATTCGCATTGTTTTGGAAGTAATTTTCTTGCGCCCTCCGGGTAGTAACAGAAACCCTCTTTGACAACGATTTCACACAATGTTTCTTTTAATTCATAAATGCAATCATATTTAAATTCTCCATCTGCATGCATTGATAATACCTTAACTTTATCCACATCTATAATCTGACCCAGACAAACGTAATCCGTATCAAGCCATTCTTGTACGCTTTCGACAATTCTGCAGAAGACATCTTGCCCTGTTTTTATTACCGTGCTTTTGATAAGAGCCTGCATCGCATCTTCCATTCGTTTGAGCACTTGCCGTTCCTCAAACTCTTTTAACTCACGTTTAACAGCAGGAGCAAGTCGTTTCAGTCTGTCCTTCATGACGTAATCATCTGCACCCGCTTTTATAGCCTCAACCGCAATTTCTTCCCCTATGGTACCTGAAATCATGATGAATGTTATGTCGGGTTTGTTTTTCCTCTGCAATTCCAATGCCCCTTGCATGCTGAATTTTGGCATAGAGTAATCGGCAATAACGACATCCCATTCCTGTTTTACGAGGGCATCTTCCATAGCCTTATGGTTGTCAACTCGTTCAAATATTACATCAAAACCATTACGTTTTAGTTCACGCACCACCAGAAGGGTATCGTCTTCTGAATCTTCAACAATCAATACACGAATTGGTATGTTCAATTAAAGATATCCTTTCCTTTATTATTACTAATCCTCACGCAAAGACGCCAAGAACGCAAAGAGATACAATACTTTTTTCTTTAATTTGCTTTTTTAAATCTTGTTATCTTGGCGATCTCTGCGGCTTTGCGTGAGTGATATTGTCATTTTCCTTCTG
>MAYW01000054.1 GCA_001723765.1 Candidatus Scalindua rubra | reverse complement strand
GCTAAGTTTTCAAGGTATTAGCTTATTTGAAGGGGATGCAAAAGAGATGGTATATCGAAAATAAAGGGTTGTTGTGTAAAACCAATTAGTAATATAAAAAACATGCTCTAGAACAATTGTCTTTGAAGCTTCAAAGAGAATATTGAATTTCCACGAACATATTGATGAAAGTGCTTCATTCAATTTCGGATCATATATATCAAGCACAAATCCAAGTTGGATAGCCGTATCAGTTAGTAAATTTGTATGCGCTTCGATTGATCGTTCAGTTCTTTTTATCGTTGAAATTAAAAGATCTGTGGATTTATCTTTTATTGAATGGTCTGTATCATTTAATATTAGATCCGTTATACCTTCTAGCTCGGCTATTGAAACATATAAACGCATAAATGTTTCACTCACAAGGTTTTTCTTATCACCAAGTTTTTTTATTGCCTTCTTCGAAAACTCTTTGACCATAAACGATAACATCTTTCCAAGAAGTCCTTCCCAAGTAAGCATTGTTAATATACCTCCAACGTTATTCCTCAATAAGCTTTTCTGATCTTATCCATTTATCACATATTTTTTTTATATCAGGAATTTTTCTGCTTGTTATTTCAATATTCCATTTCTCTCCAAAAGGAGGATCATCACTATCAGGTTTTCTCTTATTATCTTTTACCTTTGTCACTAAAGTCCTTACAGGCATTTTTGTCGCCTGTCCAACTACTAATACATGCCCACGAGGTAAAATAGGTAAAATATCTACCAAATTATTCATAGAATCTGGCAATAAAGATAAAATATGATTCTTGTCTACTGAATTAGCCAATCTCATACAAAGAAAAGTATTACATTGACTCAACATGGTTTCACTAAGTTCACTTGGGCGTTGACTAACTGCAAGCATTCCAATACCAAATTTTCGTCCCTCTTTTGAAATTCGTTCAGCAGCTTCACGCGCATCTCCATAAGCACCTCTCCCTCTGTAAGATATATAATTATGTGCTTCTTCATATACAATAAGGGTCGGAATAAATGCTCGCCTCTTAGATAAAAAATGAATTTGGAAAATAATACGCGAGATTGTTGCAACAACAGCCCCAACAGTTTCAGAAGGAAGATAACTCAGATCGTATACTGTAATGGGCATTGGTGACTCATGGACAAATCCCGTTACTTTTCTAACTAATGCTTCAAGATCTCCTTTCTTAGGTTGTTCATAATTAAACATAAAAGCGTATCTTGGATCATTAAACCTTGATTCAACTCTAAGAACTAATCTATCTAATTCACCATTAAATGTCCCCCCTATTATTTTATTGCGTTCTTTAGCTTTGTATTCAATTTCTTCTTCAAATTGATCATGCTCCTTTTCTTCTTTATATGCTGCTGCGTCAGTATCTTTATTTTTGGTTTCATTATTAATATTCTTAAGATAATTAACTAAGTGTCTAAAATTGAAGGGTATCGGAGAATCTAAATCAATATTATTAGCCAATTTTTGATCAGATAGAACGTTTTCGCAATAACGCTGCTTGAGTTTAAATATTCCTTCACGAAAAGCCCACCTTTGGTTATGAATGTTGAATTGATTACTCAAATCAGCACATAAATCAAACAAATTATCAAATGAATGTAGCCAAGCAGGGAGAGATAGTTGATCGGCTCTCATATAATTACATTGTGTAAAGCAATTGCGATATTCACCATGAAGATCAAAAACAACAATATTTGCACCAGGATAACTAGAAACAATTTCTTGTAATAGTCGTGCTACAGTATAGGATTTTCCACAACCTGTAGTCCCCACTATAGCAGCATGTTTTCCAAAGAGATCATCCATATCTAAATATACAGGAATATTCGAATCAACAAATGTACCCATTGAAACAGTAAACCTTTCTTGTTCAGGAGCAAGCGCTATAGCCAAATGGCTTTGAAGTGCAATTGCAACTTCATCGCCAACCACTGGGAGATGTGTTATACCAATCTCAAAGCGTTTGCCAATGATTGTCCCTACCAAAATCCCATCAATTAGTGTCCTATCAAGCAAATCTGGATGAGTAGGCAAATATGGAAAATTTCCTTTAGGGAGGCCTTCTTTTATTTCCTCAGATAAGCCGTCAACATTCTGTTCAGAAGCGTTCCAGCGAGTCTTACGAACAGTAGTTACCAAAATGAGATGCTTATCGTGACCACGATCAACAATAAGGTAGGAACCCGGTTGCCCAATGGTATAAGTTTTACCGGTATGACGGACATGTAAATCACTAATCCGAGGATCAACTTCAACTGTAATATTTACACCACTTATTGCTAAAACTTCACCTATTCGTTTACTCATTATTCATACTTTCATTTTTGTTGTTTTCCTCTGAAACATTTTCTTCATGAGCTAACTCTATTTCATATAAATTATTAATTAGATCCTTAAAACCAACTTGGATGACTGGCTGGATTGCCTCACATTT
The DNA here is from genome assembly GCA_001723765.1 of Candidatus Scalindua rubra. GTDB lineage: Bacteria > Planctomycetota > Brocadiia > Brocadiales > Scalinduaceae > Scalindua_B > Scalindua_B rubra. The sequence goes on along the minus strand of MAYW01000054.1, from coordinate 23,638 downwards.
ACCTAAAATGTTGTTAACCTCCTCATCTTTCAACATAGGATCGGCTATGTAAACCAAAGTGTTATCTCGACCTACAAATGATTTGATAGCTGAATTTATATGTCCATCTGGAAAGCTGGTTCCAACTACTAACAGAAGTTCAGCCGTTTCAAGTATTCGTCTAAATGATTGATAAAGGTCCATATACGGATTACTATAAGTTTGTGAATATTTAGATGGCGTGGGGAAAATCATTATCTTGGATTTATCAATTGAACTATTTTTTGATATTGCACCAGCTTTTTGGAATTCTCCCCAACAATCAGCTTTAAAATACCTACATATTATTGATTCGTCACTAAATTCAAATTTCTCATCTGATTTATTGGTATCTGAATTTTGAATAGGATTAGTAAATCTCCAATCTATAGAACCATGGAGTTTCCAAAGATATACAATTACTCTATTAGGACTTTTTGGTAGGTCTAGAGAAAAATTTGATATTGAAAACGTAGGAAGAATACCATGCGAAAATCCATCTATAAGGTAAAATTCCTTTTTTTTCGAACTCTTCTGTTTTTGCGAAAGACGCATAATTGCTGCTTCAATACACAAATCGTTATTGGTTGTAAAAATATATATAGAATTATGAAACTCTCCTAAAAACTCAAAATAATTTGCAAGATATTCTATAGAACCATCCCCATGAGATGTCTTTTCTGTTACGTCTAATTGATAACATTTAACCATAAACTCTATGAGTTTAGATTCAGCAGCCTGAATTTGTTCTTTTGAAAAATTAACACTTCCAATAGTAGTAGTTACTGCCGGGAAAGGTGTTTTCTTATCTCCTACGGCATCAAGAATATTGTGTAATCGGGTTAATAAATCTTCAACATTCCAATCAAGTTCTTTTGCAGATGATTTATTCCCACTACCTTTTTGAGCCTCAGAAAAACCAGAAATAGCACTTAAAACATTTATTGTGTCTGAATCAAAGAAACTCTTTTTTTCGGGTTTTTTTAATTCATTGACAAGCATACTAGCCATTTCTTCCATTGTTGGTATACCATAATCATAACTAGAACCAGCCCCTAAAAATATTGCTAGTTTACCTTCTTTTAGTTTCCGTAAATCTGAATAAAATGTTTCAATAGAATTGTTCATATGTATCCCTATATTTTTATTCGTAATCTATCAGAAAAATAAAGTATACATATCCCTAATAAAGGTTTAATGTTCTTCAATTCAAATTCCTTAAATTCATCAAATAATATTTTATAGTTTCATGCCGCTTATACATAATTCTCCTGTAGTAAAATCGTAACCCACTAATTCACCAATTCTCCCCTGAATGCTTTTTGCATGAGGGAGTTGAAGAGGTTGTTTAGTTCTTTTTTCAGATTCGCGCTGTTTTTCTTTTAGTTTTTCTATTTTTTGGACAAGGGTGGCAAATTTTTTGTTGCAGTCGTAAAGGAGGCAATATTATACAATTATTAGTTATTCCTTCCTGAGATATAGTTGTCATCGTTGCAGTTTTAGAATTTCTAATAACTTGACTCCTAAAAAATTGCGTATCAGAGAAAGCTCTAAAATATTCCGGCAATAATACTGTCATATCTAATGAAATCTTGATAATATGACATTCAAAAATAATCTCTCTTGGAATAATTTTCGGAATTATCCCTGCCTTTCCAATTCCAGCTGAAGTTAGTGAAGATCTACAAAAAAGAGCATCTCCATAGTTAACCTTGTATTTATTAATATCCTTATAGTCTGCATTTACTTTTTTTAAGAAAGTTAAATCAACGTAAAATTTATCAATAAAGTTACTAATCCAAATTATTGGCACACCTAAATTCGAGTAATTTTCGTTTTTTGTGAAATATCCATTGCTTGGCATACCATTAATACAGTTTTTAAGCTCTTTTATGTCCCATCTTTTAGGATTTTTTATCGGATCACCGAACATTTCTATAAATGCAGATTTGAGGAATTCGTCAGTTAGACGATTGGCTTGTTTTCGTTTTTCTCTGGAAGATTCAGCTTTTTCAAGGATAGAGGTGATTTTGCGTTGGAGAGATAAAGGAGGGACTAGTATTTTAACTTCTGAAAACCTTGATTTCGTGATTATTGGCAATGTCGTTGCAGGTGCAAAATGTTCCAAGACTTTTTGCAATTTCTTACATGCATAATATCCAAACTTTGGGTAAATCTTTTTGTTAAAAATGATGGAATTTATTTGCTGATTTGTAGCTAAAGAAGTCCCTGATATACCTACTTTACCTAAATTTCCAATACAAGAAACCATAACTGTATCTTTAGGTAATATTCTGGCTTCACTTGCTCCTACTTCTGTCAAATATTCATCTGTTTCGTATATTGCTCCACTTTTATCTAAATCATTAGGCTTAACCCAAGGTATCTTGCCTCCGTAATATTCCGGATGTTTTTTACTCGGAGTATTTCCTGTAATAATCTCGCCTATTTCATTAAGCCTCCTAATTTTCCAATTTTCTGGATATCTAATCACTGTAAAAGCTCCATTATTTCTTTTATATCACTTTCAATATTTTGCTCATATTTAGATATTTTTTTCATTATAACTTTTGGTTTCTCATATTCTATCTCTTCATACTCTATCGGCTTATAGCGAGAAATGGACAAATCATATTTATTCTCTTTTATCTCTTCATAATCCACCCAGAGCCATTTTTCGCATTTTTTGGGTTGTTTGTTCTTATTCCTGTTTTTCCATTTTTCAATAATATTTGGTATGTCATTTTGTTCGATCTTAGTACGTTTGTCATCCAGAGAATAACCATCTGCCTGCATGTCATAGAACCAGACTTTATCAGTCTTTTCCCCCTTGGTAAATACCAGCGCAGCAGTTGAGACGCCTGCATAGGGCTTAAATACTCCTGACGGCATAGAAATGACAGCCTCAAGGCCACATTCTTCTAAAATAATTTTTCGTGTATCAATATGTGCATTGCTTGAACCAAAGAGAACACCATCGGGTACAATCACACCACATCTTCCTCCGGGGATGAGCATGTTTACAAAAAGGTTTATGAATAACAATTCTGTCTTGGGTTTTTTGCTTGACCCAGTAACGGTTAAGTCGTCTGCGACATCACTCTTATCAACACTTCCCTTAAAAGGGGGATTGGCAAGTACGATATCATAGAGGTTTCTTTCCTTAAATCCCTTAGAGAGTGTATCGGCGTACCGTATTCTTGGATTTGCAATACCGTGTAAGACCATATTCATAAGCCCAATACGCACCATGGTGGTGTCAAAGTCATAGCCAAAGAAGGATTTCTCCCACAGGAATTTCCAGTGTTTTTTATCCACTATTCTATCCGCTGTGAGATTATGGGGGGCGCCGTCTTCATCGTACGTAATATTTTCAGGATCGGTATTTTCTTTCAGTATATGGTTAAAGGAGCCAATTAAGAAACCGCTTGTACCGCAGGCAGGGTCGCAAATCCTGTTACCCAATTTCGGGTCAACAAGTTCAACAATCATCCTAATAATGTGGCGGGGAGTACGAAATTGTCCATTCTTGCCTGACTGAGATATTTCACTTAACAGGTATTCATAAATGTCTCCCTGGAGGTCAATGCCTTTTGAGGACAGGTTAATCTCATCAAGTATTTTTACTGCTTCCTGAATAAGTGATGGTTTGGGGATAAGAAAGACGGCATCCTTCATAGACTCGGAATAAAAATTATTTTCACCACTTAATTCTTTTATAAAAGGAAATACAGAATCCCGGACGTGGTTCAACATGCTTTCTGCATCGAAGTGCATCCAGTGTGACCACCGGCAGTTTTCTTTACCTTTGAATATTGAAGAATATTTCTTCTTTCTTCTTTCTGACGCCTTTCTCTGCTGATTGTCCATATCTTCGAGGCGTTTCATAAAGATGAGGTATGAAATCTGTTCAATTGCAGAAAGTGGGTTAGACATCCCTCCGGAATAAAACATATCCCATAGTTTATCGATTTTACTTTTTATTTCCGGATAAGCGTTAAGCATATAAATTAGCTCCTAAAATAGATTCCCGATCGAGGTCGGAATGACAATAAATTGTACCTTCTGTCATTCCCGTGGTTTTAATCATCATAGCAAGGAGACAGGGAATCTAGAAAACATAAATTTTCATCCTTCTTGCCCACCCTACAAGATCTAATTATTAATCTTGTAAGATATAATATTTCAAACAACTTAAATAATTTCCTATACATTGTATCCGTTCAGCCAACTCTTTGCAAAGAGTTGATTGGATGGTACGTAGAGCAAAATGTCATTCTGAGGGAGGTAACGCCTGTCCTGACGACAGGAAGGGACAGAAGAATCTCTTTATGGCAGCCGATGTGGCTTTCCGTAGCATCTATTGGCTTGGAAACAAGAGATTCTCCACTCCGCTTCGCTTCATTCAGAATGACAGGAAGGGTGAATGATTACGATATTTTAATTGCTAAGTATGTAATATAGTTGCAATAATACCTACTTTATGAGTGATTATACCTACTTATTTGATGTTTGTCAAGTGGGTATTATAGAATCAATATTACCCACTTTACAGTTCTATTACCTACTTTTTTTTTAGCCCATACAGCCCCCCTTCCCATGCTCGTGGAATGGATTACGCCAGCATTGCGAAGTTCTCTTAAAATCTTCCTTATCATGTCCCTGCTTACGTCAGGACAAATCTTTTCTATGTCATTTATAGAAAACGGCTTAAGAAAAGTATCTATAGCTGATTTAACCTGTTCTGTCTTAGAGCCTTTCCCCTTAAAGCGACCTATCCTTGTCTCAAACTCTTTATATGAGGCAATAAGTGTCCCATGGAAATAATCCATCCAAGGGAAAATATCATGCCCGCCTTCATGCCATTTTTTAGAGGAAATTGCTAATGCATCATAATAACTGGATTTTGAATCTTCTGTTATCCTCTCCAGGCTGATATATTTACCAACCTTATATCCCGCCTGGTATAAAAGTAATAGTGTTAAAAGCCTTGAAATTCTGCCATTGCCATCAATAAATGGATGAATACATGAAAAATCAAACACAAAAATAGGAATAAGAATAAGAGGGTCAAATGATTCTTTAATTAAATAAGTTTTATATAAAGAAATCAATCTCTTCATATAGGATGGAGTATCTTTTGCTGATACAGGCTTAAATCTGAGAATTTTTTTGCCGCCAGGCATTACGTCCACAATTTCGTTATCTATTTTCTTCCAGAAACCTGATTTTGCAGTTGTGTACCGGTAAAGCATGGAGTGAAATTGTAAAACAACATTTTCTGATAGGGGAATATCTTCGTGGGATTGGTGAATGAGGTTTAAGACATCTCTGTAACCGGCAATCTCTTGTTCCGGCCTGTTACGGGGTATTGCATTTGCCTTAACAATCATCTCAATTCTTTTATGAGGCGCTTTAACTCCTTCTATCCTGTTTGAAGATTCAGTGCTCTGAACTATAGCGCTTTCAAGCAGCTTCTCAAGGACATCAGGTGATTGCTTGTTATATAATGCTTCTTTACCCTTATATTCTCCAATGGCTCGTAGGTTTGACAATACTTCATGTGGGAATCTTAGTTTATTTAAATATTTTTTCTCAAATGATTTCACGGTATCTTATTCGCAAACTATTAAATAATTACGTTAAACTTCCTTTGGCATCGTCCCTCAAAACCTCCCCTCTAGAAAGAGGGGACTAAGGGGTGTGTATCTTCTTTTTTTCATGATTTTCAATAAACCATTGAATTGCCTGTAAAACTCCTTCCAGATTTTTCATAACATCCTCATCACTGAATCTCAATACAATTATCCCCTCTTTCTAGAGGGGAAAATATTCACCAACTTAAGCTGCAATCTTATTATAAATATCTATAATTTCCTGCAATTCTTCTTCTGAAAAAAGTCTTGTAGCTGCGTCTGCTCCGAACTGTGTAAATGGTGGTTCAAATAAATCTGTATATTCTATATGCTTCTTTTGAGCAAATACATTTTTTACTGTCCTTAAAAATCTTATTTGCTCTGCGGAAAGTGGATTCTTATTATTTCGTTCTACAACATAAGTTTGAAAAGACTCATTAATTAATTCTTTGGCATTAGGGAATTTATACTTTCCCAATATACTTTTTAGAAACTGAATAAGTGTACCATACGGCTGTAGGAAGGCTTTACGCAAATTGTCTTCATTTATATATAACTCAGGACTATTGAGTGTGTCTTCCAGATCGGCAAGATCTTTATCTGAAATAGGGATATCATTTTTTATCTTCTGTAAAGCAGGGTGTGTTTCTGCCAAATCCAAAACCTTCTTTTCAATCTTTTCTCTGTAATTTGCCACATAATCACCTCCTCCCTCAGGACCAAATTCAATCCATCTTCTTTCGGCAACTAAGTCATCCATGTCTAATTTTACAATTTCTCTTTCCTCAAGTAACTTATGTTTCATGATTTCAGTCAGGTTATCCTTCATGTACTCACACTTTTCATAATCAAGCTCATACCAGAATTCTTCTGATAAGACTTTATTAATATGTTCTTCTTTTTCTTTAATTACACTTAAGTTTCTGGGAAGACGTTTTAAATCATCAATAATAGTCTCTTTGATTCGTTTTATTTCCTCTTGATTGGTTTGCAACAGGAAAAGGACAAGTTTTTCCACCTTAAGCATAAACTGGGTTTGATAAAGATTAAGGTCACTTCTAAAACGCATAAGTGGAGCTATCTTCTTTTCTAAAAATTCTAAAGATCTTTTATCAAGGTCCAACCAAAAAGAATCAGAGAGTGCTTTGTCTATATTTTGTCTATTTTCTTTCACCGTAATGGAATTTTCTGGCAGGTTTTTTATATCATTAATAATTTCTGCTTTTACTTTTTCGAACCTCTGGGCATCCTTGTTTTCTTGAAATATCTTTAATTTGACCAGCCGTATTTTAAAGATTTTCACTGGCACAGCATCTTGTACTGGCGGGGCTTCTCCCTCTGGTTTCTCACCAAAGTATTCAAAGTTATTCCAATGGTCTATAATGAGGAATTTATCTTTGTAAGTACACCATGGTTTTCTTTTTGAGATGTCCTTTTCCAGAGTGCGTGTGCCACGGCCAATCATCTGCCAGAATTTGATCTTACTAAATACAGGTTTGGCAAAAACAAGATTGACAATCTCATGTATATCCACACCCGTATCTAACATATCCACGGATATGGCAATTCTTGGGTAGTTTTCATTCTTAAATTTATCTATGAGTTTAAGTGGTCTTTCCATCTTAGAATCTATAATTTCTACCAGGCGTCCTTTATACTCTGGATATAATCTATTAAAAACCTCCCAAAGCCTCTTTGCGTGATTGTGTGAAATAGCAAATATGATAGATTTGCCTGGAAGGACTCCAGAATCGTCCTTAATACAAACATCCATAAATTCCCTGGCTAGTGACTCATTAGTACCGATATTTGTAACTTTCTTCTCTAGATCTGTGCCTTCAAAATTTAAGTCTTCAAGAGTCAATCCTTCTTCAATAAGTTTCTTTTGGATGCCTGGTGGTAATTCATTTCCCTTGATACCCTTTATCTGGAAATTTGTTTGAGCGGCGTATGGAGGTCTGAAATCAACTAAATGAAGTTCTTTGACTGCGTTATCATAAGCATAATTATAAGTAGGTACGTTTTCATCACAATCAAAGAATTTAAACGTATCTCTTTCAATATAGTCAGAGGGTGTTGCTGTAAGTCCAATTTGAATGGCGTGAAAATAGCTTAATACGTCTCTCCATTTATTGTAAATTGAACGATGACACTCATCAGAGATTATAATATCAAAGAAACCTGGAGATACTTTATGAAAACACTCCATCATTGTCTGTATCGTTGCAACAAAAAGACGGCATGATGTATCTATCTCACCTGCTCTTATGTAACTTCGGGATTCATTTGGAAGATGTTGTTTGAAACCATCACGATAAGCTTGGATTGCCAATGCCTCTCTATCTACTAGAAAAAGCACTTTTTGTGCCCAGCCTGCACGCATAAGGACATCAATTAAGCCCATAGCAGTTCTTGTTTTTCCTGTTCCAGTTGCCATAGTTAAGAGGAATTTTCTTCTGTTTTTTATAAGATTATCAAAGACATGCTTTATTGGCTCTATCTGATAATCCCTATCCACAATTGTAGATTTTATAGGAACAGAATGCAGGTCTTTTCTAAATTCGTTCTGGTGGCGAATGCGTTCAAGGTCATATCTTGTAAAGAAATCATGGATCATGGCTGGGGCATAACGCTGTCTATTCCAATACCAGATTTCATATCCATTTGTAAGGAAAATAAACGGATCAGACCCTGTCGTTTTCTTTATACCATCTGCATAATCCTCCGCCTGTTGTTTCCCCACCACTGGGTCACGGGATGTACGTTTTGCCTCTATAACAGCTAGAGGGTCTCCAGCCCTGTCAAGTAAAAGATAATCAGAAAAACCGGAAGGATTAAACTCTGGACGATTTTGAGCGCTAGTAGGACGAGAAATACCCGTTCCTGTAATTTCGAATTCTTCTATTACTTCCGAATGGTCATTTAAATGCCAGCCAGCCTTTTCTAGCAAACCATCAATTATCTTTTTACGAGTTTGGTTTTCTGATAGATTTTCGTTCAACATATAAATTAGCTCACTCCGTTTACTAATTTATTGCATTTTGCTCCGCAAAATGAAATTATCTTTAAATTGCATACTATCTCTGTAAGTTGGACAATGCCCACCATACTTTATATTAATAAAATAATTTGTGTATTAGCAGTCTTAATATTTCCTGGTTACTCTCTTGTCAAAACTATAAAATTCATCTTCTCCAAATATGATGTGGTCAAGGAGTTTAATGTCCATAAATTTACCCGCCTCTTTTAATGCTAAGGTAAAGGCTTCATCTTCTTTACTCGGGTTAGGCTTTCCAAAAGGATGATTATGGATACAAATAATTCCAGAGGCAAAGTTTTGCAAGGCCTTAGACATAATCTCTCTGACTATAGGATAAGACTCTGTGGGAGTTCCATGAGCTATTTCAACTACTTCAATAATTCTATTTCTTGGGTCACATAAAATGGCTTTGAAAACTTCGTTTTTTAGCCCTCTCATCCTTGATTTAAATAATTTAACTACTTCTTCAGTATGTGCAATTGTTTGTTTATTCCCTTTTTCTCCCTGATTATTAAAACGTCTTGCAATCTCTATAGCTGCCTTTAATTGTGCGATCTTGGCCTTACCCAAACCCTTAAATTCTTTCCAATCTCTCATATCAGTATGACTCATGTTACGGAAGGTCTTGAATCTATGTAATATAATTCTTGCCAAATCGATAGCGCTTTGTCCCTTTACACCTGTTCTTAAAAGAATTGCTAACAACTCGGAATCACTTAATGTATGTTCTCCATTTTTTAATAATTTTTCTCTAGGCCTGTCTTCCTTTGGCCAGCCTTTTATTGATGTTTTATGCTTCTTCATAATAAAAATGATGGCAATCTTTTATTGATTCTTACAAGGTTTCACCATAATAATGAAATTCATCTCCAATCAAAGTATTTTTAACAGGATTGCAAGTTGAAAGACAACTTGTTGTAAATTTATGTGAAATCTTACTCGTATAAACGAGTAAAATCAATTACTCTAAAGATAATTAGAATGTGATATAACTGATTTGTAACTGCCATCTTTGGTTCTTTTGTTTCTTAAAAGAACCAAAGACATTATAAAAGAGTGGGGTTGTTTTGCAAGACAAAAGACATTGGACGCTGATATACGCAGATAGGAGCTGAAGATAAAAGCGAAAAAAAGAAACAAGAAGAAAGATGAATGAGGTAATAGACAGGAAATTATAATAAACTTTTAAATTCTTCCAAAGTTAATCCAGACTGCCTTTAGCTATTTCTTTGTGATTTGGTATTGTCAATCTACGATAGGGTGGTTTTTTGCTGGTTTGCGTAAGAACTAACTTATATTTGTCAAAAGATATCATATTTCAATTATAATATTAAACGAAATATTAAAAACAAGAGAAAAATTTGCTAATCTGCGAAAATCCCTGCCCGATATGCTTTTTGGCGGGAGTGTCCCCTGTGGTTAAATTCTATTTTTTTTACCCTCCAGGAATTATCTTTCCCAAAATAACACTTTTCCCTGCACCTGTGACGGACGGAACATTACCTGGATTACCACATATAGTTTCATTGGCAAGGATTGCAAATGCCAACGCCTCCTTTGCATCTGAAGGGATACCAAATTCATCAACCTTTCTTATTTTTATATCTTTAAGATAATCTTTCAAGAATTTTAACAAGACAGAATTGCGTACGCCTCCACCACTTATAACTACCTCAGCTATTTTATAAAGAGGTTGAATAAACTTTCTGTAACTATCTGATATTGATTTAGCCGTAAAGGCAGTAACCGTAGTAAATGTATCAAGGATATCTATGTTAGCCTGATCTGTTTCCTTATATAGATCATCAGAAAATTGAATACCAAAATCCTCCCTCCCTGTTGATTTTGGAGGATGTTTCGATAAGTAGGGATGAGCGCACAACCTTTTTAATAAGCCTTGATTCAGTTTACCTTTTGAAGCTAACTCGCCATTTTTATCATACTTAAATTTTCCATCTGTTATGATCTCGGCAAACCTATCAATTATCATGTTGCCCGGGCCATTATCAAAAGCAATTACGTCGTTAATACCACAATCAGCAGGCAAAAACGTAACATTAGAAATCCCACCAATATTTTGTATTGCCCGACCAATCTTATCTCCTCCAAATAAAATGAAATCAGCATAAGGCACCAGAGGCGCTCCCTCTCCACCTGCTGCGATATCCCTTGTTCTGAAATCTGCTACAGTGGTTACTCCTGTCTCCTGAGCTATTACTGAAGGTTCACCTATTTGGAGTGTTGACCTCACTTCCCTATTAGTTTTCTTTTTCAATGAAGATATATGATAAATCGTCTGTCCATGAGAACCAACAATGTCTATCTTTGAAATAGAAACCGACGATTTTCTGGCAATCTGCTTAACCGCATCGGCAAAAAGTTTACCTAATGTAAAATTTAGCTGACATACTTTATCAACTGAGGCAGTCTGTTTTTGAGAGGCATTAAATATTAATTCCCTTATCTCTTTTTTGTAAGGGTATGTTTCAAACTCTATAATGTCGATTTTAGATGATAAACCATTTCCCGTAATCCTGGCCATGCATGCATCAACACCATCACACGATGTACCAGACATCAAACCAACAACGTTTCGAGTTTTCTTCCTTTTTAAATGAACTAAATTCTCAATCGACATTTTGCCTTGACTAAATCCCCCTCACTCCCCCCTTTGCTAAAGGGGGAAGTTATGGGGATTTTATTAAATTGCTGTGTATTTTCCATATATTGAATAATTACAGTAAATCGCTTAACTTAGTTTCAAGAAAAATTATATTTCATCAAAATAACAAATTTGTATACTGAATGTTAAAAAAAGTATATATACATAACAAAAAACAAATTTATTATATAGTTAGTACTATATGTGTCAAAATAAAATAGTACGATAGTGACTCTTTGTCATCTCTGAGCAACCAGCGGAAGCGAAGAATCTCGGCCTTGAGAAGAGGAGGGAGAAGGGGTTTGCTAATGACTTAGCTGGTAAGTTTGTTAATTACTACCTAGGCCGTAGCATAGGATACTTTCGTTTTTAAGGAGTTGAAATCCAGCACAGGTAGATTCATTTATTTTTAGCATTGAAAGCTATTTTTTAAGATGCTTATGTTTTACATTTGATTCTAAGAAAATGTAAGGGAGGCTTTAGTAATAGCCCGGTAATATATGAATATGATTGAAAGCGTGGAAAAGCTATCGGCAGACTTGACCCCTTGCTGACCCCTTGCCCATGTTCAGGTCTGAAGGAAAATCCTATATAGTCAATCTCTTTGACAGAGATATTCGCTTCTTTCAAGCAATACTTAATAGATTCTTCAGGCAGCCAGTGTGGATTGTCTACCATAGCAAACTTGCCATGCCGAACCCTGTTAAACCGCTCCTCCTCTACAGCGGCAACAATCTTACCATCTTTAATCAAACAGGCTGATGGTTCATGATAGGCGGAGTTTATGCCAAGTATATACATATCACTTTTTTTCAAATTGGTTATATTTATAACACTTAGCCTTCAAGTCTAAATTCTTGTTTAGGCATTATTTATTAATCTATATGAAAGACTAAAGTGAACCTATTATATTGTTCTAACAGGATAAGAACGAATCATATTGTCAACCGTTACGAGTGTCAAATTATGTTCAATAGCCTGACAAATCAACATGCGGTCAAAAGGGTCGCGGTGAATGGGTGGCAGATTAGCAAGATGGACAACGCTGCCTTCATCTAATAGCAATGATGAAATACGATGTCGCTTACGTTGTATAGGAAGATATTCACCCGGTGGTTCTGGCAAAGGAAGCCTTCCTAGTTGATATTTAACAATAGATTCCCATACCGATACAGTGCTAAGGTAAACTTCATTCTTAGAATCACAAATATCTTCACGTATGGGATCAGATAAGCGTTCATCACCACTGATAAACCACAGAAAAATACAAGTGTCCAGCAAAATTCTCATTTTCCCTCAAATTCATCGATAATAGATTCTGGCAGAGGGGCATCGAAATCATCGGGAACACGAAATTCTCCTGTACATAGCCCGAAAGGCGTGGCAGAATATGTTCCGACTTAATAGGTCTCAACTCAACCACTGGCCTATTGTCGCGAGCAACAACAATCGTTTCCCCAGCCTCCACACGCTTAAGATAGGCTGAGAGATTACGTTCGACTTCATCTATATTTACACAAAGCATGAATTAATCACCTCTCAGATTGCAAGCCAAGTTAGTTATTAAAAATATAACCTGGGTCAAGCATTCCGTATTAGATACCAGTTTCAAATATACCATATTGCGTCTTTGCAAATCTAGATTGATTCGATTTTGAATAATCATTATTTTAATTGATCGACCTTTTATATAAACCAGGGAATAAACTTGCCAATTGAAATGAATACATCTTTGTGTTCTTTAACAAGTTCCCAAACCTTTTTGCCAGAGGATATAATTTTGTCTACCATACCAGCAGTTTTGTTAACGCCGTCTAAAAAATCCTGTTTGTTTCCCTCCTTAATTTTTATATCTCCAGTTTCAAGTTTCTGTGGCAAGGTATTGAGATCTTCTTTCAGTCTTGGTAGTACTTCACGAATCCATATTTTATCAATTTCATTTAATGTGGTACCCAATCCTATGCAGGCTTTTTTATACTCTGCCTCATATGCACCGGAGAACCTTTTGTTTAAGTCTTCTTTTTCCTTATAATCTTTCAAGTTAATTTCTAAGTAGTTCTTATTGTCTATAAGGCATTTTTCCAGATTTCCAACATCCTCACTATAAATATATTGGAACTTGCCACTGGCGAGAATCTCACCCATAAAATCAGAGAGTAACTTATGGGTATTTACTGCTCTGGTTTCTATATCTATCATTTTTTCTACCTCCTTTTCCTGACCGAGAAACTCTAACATTTTTTTGCCTAATTTGTCTATTTCATTGCTTGATTCGAGCGATTTCCTCAATATTGTCTCATATGACACTAAGTCTTTCAAAATTTCCTTTACTTTATCTTCTGGTGTGTAAGGTATTATTTTTTTTACCATCTCTTTGTATGAATCAAAAAGTTTTCTATTGTGTTTTGTGTCTGTTGTAATAGAAAATCTAGCATCATTAGTTAATATTCTAAATTCTACATATAATTCTTTAAGCTTTTCGGAGGACGGTAGCTGCTCCCTAATAATTATCAATTGGGGAAGTGGATGATATTTTTTTATACTTTCGTTTATAGAATGATCTAGATCCTTATAAAGTTTTCCTTCATACTTATCCCATCGCCTAGCAGTAACACCTAAACTATATTTTTTTAACCGTCTTCTATATTTCTTAATATCTTGTAATCTATCACTTACGATTCCAGATAAAGCATAGACATCTTTTACAGTTTGTTGAACTTCTTTTATAGAGATATTTTCACGCATTATTATTCTTACAGTGATAAACTATTGCATGTACTTGGATTTTATTAATTTTAGCCCTATAAATTTGATGCTGTTCTTATTTAAAGACATATCGAATTTAAAATGTGCAATTTTTCGTTAAATTGCAATTATTCCAAAATATCATTATATAAAAAGCGCCAAGAATATCCTACGGCATTCTGGCGGATTCTTTGCTTTCTTTCTTTAAAAAATCTAAGTAATCTTTGCTTTTTTCACGCATTTCTTGCATTTCTTTTTCGAATGTATCAAACTGAGAAATTCTAATAGATTCCATTTGATCTTTATACAATCTATCGACCACTTCAAACTTCTTATAAGTCATCTCTTTTAGATGATCAAGAAAGAATTCGTTTCTTGCAACCTCATTAATGTCCCCTATTGTTCCACCTTCAAAAGAGTATGGAATTGGATCACTCAGAAATAGAGCAAACAGTTTTCTTCTTTTGATTAAATTAAGAAGAAATTTCAAATTATCCTGGGATGGCTCATTTTTTAATATTTCAATGTCCTTATCAAGCAATGCATTTATTGCTATACTAATATGCCAACGAGATCTTATTAGCTCCATCAAATCTATTAATGAATCTTTCAGTATCTCTAAGGCTCGTGTGCTGGGCTTTCTTTCATTTGATGCCTCGTTCGCTAATATTAAAGAGGCTCTTGGGTGAAAGCCTACAAAATATCTCTATGCCAGCCAAAATTTCGAAGAAAGGTATCTTTACCCTGAAGATCGGCTGGTATATAGACATCATCTTGTAGTCCCTCACTAATATACTCTCTACCAATTAAAAATCTAAAAAGCAACGTTGCGGCCTCGCGATATTTTTTTCTTGTTTCAAGTTTGTCTCTTAGGTCTTCTAAAGAATAATGCCACCACAAACTTTTTTCCGATGATGAATCCTCTTTGAGCTTTCCAATAGTTACTACATATGGGTTTTGCCAGTCAGTCTTATTCATATTCATATTGATAAATTCTCTATCCAGCCAAAGTGTTTCTTCCTCATTTGTTGTATTAAAACTCTTGGAAATATTTTTTAAAACTTTTTCTATCGAAGTACATTCAACAAAAAATATTTCAAAAAGTTTTTTTCCTTTTTCAGACTTACCATCTGGAAAAAGGGTTAGAGAAGGTATTCTGACATCACTATTTTGTATCCCAGTATCCGCTAAATTAAATATGTTATGTATGTCTAAGGAATTAAAAGCTCCGTTTTTTCTCTTGAACCCAAGTTTGATATTAACTGTGCCTGCGCCTGTATCAAAAATTCTGGTAACTATTTCATAATCCATATCCACTGTTTCATAGTTAGATATTAAGTTTTTATCGGAAAAACCTTTTATTTCTCCCGGTTCCTTTTTATAAATAGAGCTGAAATATTCATTTTCTCCCCACTTTTTTTCAACCCGTAGGTTCATTGTGACCTGTCTTCTTTCTTCAGGTCTACCTTTATGCCAGTTATTACCATCTTTGTTAAGCGCATCAAGTACATCTTTTAGCGTCTTATCTATCTTCACAAAATCCATAAAAAATGAATATATGAAGTGCACATCAAAACTCTTAAATTCTAAGTAACCTGTCTTGTTCATCTTAAATTCCCCTCTTAATTTATTTCTGATTAACAGTATTCCCCCGAATAATCTCGCCCTGGAATATATCAATAGCCTTTTTCTTTAGGGATGCAAACTCTGGTGAGCCCATCATGTCCAAGGTACGAGGACGTGGCATTTCATTTTGCAAGATATCAAGAATCGTAGCTGGCCTCCTGCTTAAAAATACTGTTCTATCACCCAAGTAGAGTGCTTCATCAATTTCATGTGAAATAAATAACACTGTTACACCTGCTCTTCGCCAGATATCAAGTATTTTATCATATAGCGAGAGACATGTTTGATAGTCTAAGGCTGAAAAGGGCTCATCCAGAATCAGTATTTCTGGATTAGTTATCAGTGCACGAAGAATAGATACGAGCTGGGCCTGCCCTCCAGATAGTGTGTATATTTTTGCCTTTGGTTTGATTGTAACTCCAAATCTTTCGAGAAGGTCATTTAGTTTAGAGTGCCTATATATTTTGTTCACTCCTTGTAGTAGGAGAGGAAAACATATATTTTCGCCCGCATTTAGCCAGGGCATGAGTGTCTCTCTGTAGTCTTGAAAAACATAGCTAACCCCTGGATTGGCAGTGCCTGGATCACTATGGGTCTCATTAATCTTCAATATACCCGAATCATAGTTCTCTATACCAGCAACAATATTTACCAGTGTTGTTTTGCCACACCCGTTAGGACCAAATAATGTGAGAAATTCTCCTCTCCGTACTGAGAGATTAATATTCCTTAGCACATCTACCCTGTTCCCACTATCACCAAAATATTTACAAAGATTTTCTATAACAATATGGTTCACTTGCCTGCCCAAAAAACGATTCGTCCTTCAATCGCAAAAAAGATTTTATTAAACAGATATCCAATGATTCCTACGAACAATATTACTGCATACAACTCTTCAATGGAATTCTTTGTATAGGCATCGAATATCCTTTGACCAAGTCCAAACTTAGTTCCTATAAACATCTCACTAACTACAACCACAATCAAAGAAAGTGAAAGTGCCGTTCGCATACCAACCATCGTCTGTGGCAATGCTTCGAAAAAGCTTACCCATATAAATATCTGCCAGCGAGATGCTCCAAATGTTCTAGCTGCCCTTATTCTTCCTTTTTTTGCATGTATAATCCCATAAGCACTATTAAGAATTACGACAAAAACGCATGCAGCAAATACCATTGCAATTTTGGAACTATCCCCTATCCCAAATACGAGTAAAAACAATGGGAACAAAGAAGTTACTGGAAGAGAACGAAAAAAATCAACCAGAAATTCAAGGGATTCGTAAACCTTTAGGGAAGCACCCATGAGAATCCCAATTGGAATACCTGCCATACAACCTAATACATAGCCAATAAACCAACGTTTTGCCGTAGCCCCAATATCGGGTAAAAGGTCTGTTGACACAAGCAAATGGAAGAGACTGGTAAAGGCTGCTTCCGGAGTTGGAAGAAGTAACGCACTTGCCATATGAAAATGCGTAACAATAAACCATAAAAATATTAATGCAACTGGACCAACCCACAATAGCTTTTTCATTATGACAGATTACCCTTTTCGTTTGTAGTACAATATGCCTTGTTTTGGGCAATAAATCTCGAAAACTATTTAGCTACTAAATTCCCAGATGTACCCGTGCAGGATCCACTTCTTGTAAGAATTGCGCATTTATGACATCAGTATATTCTGGAACAGGTTTTTCTTTAAATCCTTTCTGTGTTTCATGAATCCAGACGCCTTCTTCCTTAATTATCTCGAATAGGTCATTATCAAGCTCCACTTTATTGACATATTCTTCCCAGACTGCCCTTAGAACCTCAGGTTCTATGCCTAATTCTTTAGAAAGTATGGCAATAGACACTTCCTTATAAGAATTGATATGTTCTTCCGCCTCTATTAGTACCCTGAGAAATTTCTTAATTAATTCGGGATGTTGCAGAGCAAATTCTTTTCTAACCGCCACTATTGAATATGCCTTATAGATTCTTCTGTCGTTGAACTCAATGGCTTTATCTCCCAATTCCTTTACCACATTATATCTGTAAGGCTGCCATATACTACCGGCAGTAACATTTCCAGTAATAACTGCAGCCTGTATGGATGGCGGAGTTAAATTAAATATATTTATTTTGTTCGGATCAAGCCCGTAGAACTTGAAAAACCTATCAGCGAAGACATGCGATGTTGTGGCAGCAAGCAAAGCCACTGTATTTCCTTCCAAATCCTTTGGAGAATTGATGCCCATATCTCTTCTTGCTACTATGGCATCATCATACTTTTGAGCAATAGAGCAAATAACCTGCAAATTTGATTCAGGCTGATATTTAATAAACGCCATATTTGTTTCAACTGAGACACTGAAATCTATATCTTTACTCATCAGGGCATCCATGGCAATCTTGCCAGTTTGAATATAATTAGTCTGTACATTAAGCCCAGCCCTTTTGAAGAAACCTTTTTTATCAGCAATAATGGGTATCATAGAGATATTCTTTGGACCACCCCATACAATTGTTCTTTCCAACCGCTCTTTAGTTGTTCTTTGACAACCATAAAATAACCCTATGAAAACAAAAACTATTATCAACAGGATAATAACCCAAGACTTGCTTGATGTTTTCTTTATCACTTTATTTCTCCCCTTACTTTTTGGTGATTAAAAGTATTTTACCTGACAGTCGCATAAAATAAAGCAAAAAAAGGATTCAAATCTGGCTCTTAATAGAATTTGGTACAAGAAAATCAAACGTAAGTTCTTTCACGTAAATAGGGGAATAAAAGACTAAGGCCTAAATTCCAATGGAGTTAAGGCTTTAACCTTTTATAAGAAGATAAGTTTATAGCCTTGCAAAATATACTACAGTAAATCGCTCAATTTAGGTTTAAGGAGGATTTTATTGCAAAAATACAATAAATTGGATACTGAATACTAAAAATTAGTATACATAGACAAAAAACAAAATTATTATATACTTAACACCACATGTGTCAAAATAAATAGGTTAAAATTACACCATGAAGGAATATCAAGAACAAAAACTTTCACGTTCTATGAATTTATTTGACGTAATCTGCCTTGGAATCAACGGAATCGTTGGGGCGGGAATATTTCTTTTACCAGGCAAACTCGCTGCAACTATAGGTCCGTTCTCAATATTAATATTTGTCATTTGCGGTCTCTTATGCCTTGCGATAGCGCTTTGTTTTGCAGAAATGGGAGGGATATACCAACAAACAGGAGGTGCGTATCTTTATGCAAGGGACACCTTTGGTCCTATGATAGGTTTTATGGTAGGCTGGATGATGTGGCTTTCTGCCATAATCGGCTGGGCAGCTATGGCAAGAGGACTCCTTCTCTATTTACGTTATTTCTCTCCCTCTCTTTCGGAAGGATGGCTTGGAGAAATCATAGTAATCACCCTTATACTGGGTTTAAGTACTCTCAATTTTTTTGGAGTGAAAATTGGTGCAAGAATCATAAACTTTTTTACTATAGGCAAGTTAATGCCCATCTTTATCTTTATTGTATTTGGATTCTCCCATATCGAAACATCCTCTTTAAATCAAATCTTTTCCTTTGAAGTTAACAATGTAGGAGCTGCAATCGTCATTGCCTTATTTGCCTATACGGGTTTTGAATACATGCCGGTACCAGCAGGTGAAATGAAGAAACCTAGAAAAGATATACCAGTTGCTTTTTTTCTTGTGATTCTTGGTACCACCTTGATCTATGCCTTAGTACAAACAGTAGCAACTGGTACATTTCCAGGATTGGCACAATCAGATAAGCCGCTGGCAGATGCCGCTATGATTTTTCTGGGTCCGGCAGGTGGGATATTAATTGCCATTGGTGCACTTCTTGCCATAGCTGGTGTAAATTCGGGTATTGCCTTAACAGGGCCGAGAAACCTTTATGCACTATCCGCTGATGGGTTTTTTCCTGAAGTATTTTCCATGATCCATCCCAAATTTCACACACCTTATATGGCAATAGGGTTAAACACCTTTTTGACTTTGATACTGTTCCTTACGGGTACATTCGAATATTTAATAGTCGCAAGTGTGTTAGTAAGTCTTTTACAGTACATACCGACATGTATAGCGGTAATTGTTTTGAGGAAAAAACGGCCTGAGATACCAAGAGGTTATACAATTCCAGGGGGTTATATAATTCCTTGCTTAGCCCTTCTAACTTGTTTCTGGCTTTTATTTCAGGTAAAGGTGGTTGTAATTATTGCTATACTTGCAGGAATGATGTTATCTCTGCCTTTTTACTTTTTAAGAAAGAGAAAACCACCATCAATACAGGCATAAACTAATAACCCTTCAAATGACCATACTTAGAAATGATGTAAGCAGGAACTTTCTCAAAAACGGTAACATCTAAATTTGTAAATATAGTAGGAAAAATTTAAAATCTCACTTATTAGTATAAAGAATAGCTAAATTATAAAGTTGTGTGATTTTGGATCAACCGGGTTGTTACTTTAAAAAAAACTTGTCGATCTAATTTAGATAAGGTGGATTAAGGCCCTTAGGCCGAATCCACCTAAAATACCCATATGTTAATACCGTAATAATGAAGGTGGGTTCGCTTCGCTTAATCCACCCTACAAAAGCTTTTATTAAACATTTTTCTTTAACACACCGAAGGTGTGGTAAAACAGTCTATAAGGTGACAATTTCCAGTCAAAAAAAGCAAGAAATTGTCGGCTTAGAGACTACGGTTGTTATTGTTTGAGTACTTTAAGATTCTACCAAATGTAGTTCTCTTTCTATGTAATTTACTCTCTCTTTAGCCTGCCATGTCCTGATGGCAGTCAATCCACGTATGAGACCAAACAATTTATTTGATTTCTGTTCATCTATTATATTGGTATAAGCCTCTATTGCCTTATCATAATAATCTGCCTGTTCTTTTTCAAATAACAGTGCCAATTCTTCATAAAGATTGCCAATACGGTACTCTGCATTAACGGGTGTTATCCCCGTAAACTTTTCTATTATCTCACTAAATCTTGTTATTGCCATTTCATATTGAATTTTTGATCCTTCATCATCTCCTACATCATAAAGTGCCAAACCCACGTAATGATATGCTTCTGCTACTGCATACGAATGTTCTTGTGCCTCTTCCTTGAACCCTTCTTTAAGCTCTTCCAATATATTTTTGTATCTTCGTTCCACCGCTTCAACAAGACTGATACTCAGTGGAATCTCAGAATCTTCCAGTTCATTATGGCTCTCTATTCTTACATATGGAAATAGTAATTTTGACAGACTTTCTGAACTTAATCCTTTAACGAAATAGAGTTCACCTACAGAATGAAACTTCTTATTCATTCTCCTATAATTCAGAATAATATCTATCTCTTCTCCACTCATTCCAAATTCTGTATTCAAGAATAAATTCAGCTCATCTTCACTTGCTCGATTCAATTTTTTATATAATCTTAATAGTTTGACTAAAACAGCCAGTTTGTAAGAAGGCGTCTCTCCATGTAAGACCGTTCGCCTAAAGAAAATAAGCCATGGATTTCTGCAAGAGAAACTTAATTGTCTTTTGTTATCATAAAAAACTTCCAGGGCTATTCCAAGCTTATGCCTTTCTTGTTCCTTTGATTCTTTGTAATTGAGATCCTGATATCTTTTGTCGATTCGGTTAAAATATTCCTTTACTATATCTTTCATTTGAATAGAATTTACCTTACGATGTAATTTTAGTTCATGTGGACTATACTCTAATGCCTTTCTATAGTTGATAATAGCTTCTTCATATAGTTGATTATGATAATTCTTGTCTCCGAGGTATTCATAAAACCTTTTAGACATTCTCCTTGGCCTAAGACCTTCCTTCTCTTCCTTGTCTAAATGGCCCGACTTTTCAAAATGTTCTATTATTTCTTTTGGAGTCTGTAAGGATTTTTTTGTAAGGAAATCTAATCCTGAAATGTATTCATACACGGAATTACATCTCTGTATCAAATCGTTGCTAATACCATTGCATATTTTCGCCTTTTGAATGCAATCTCTTGCCTGTTGAAACAAGCCAAATTCTGAATATGCTTTCCCTAATTGAATAAGTATACTCACACTCGCTTCACCATTTGCGTCTTTATCATCTATATATTGCTTTAAAAACTTACCAATCGCTGTCTTATAAACAACAGGAACAACTTCAACATTATTGTTTGCAATACGAACTACATGTACTTTTATATCTCCCGTTTCAGGATGAATATTCACCCCAGGAACTTCTTCCCCATCAGGAAATCTTATCCATGGAGTTTTTTTTATGATACTGGCTGTAAAAACCGTATCCTTACCTTTTGCCAAGTCCTTTGAAGTCAATATCCTATTCCACGGTATTTCTCCCTCTTTTTCTGTGCCTGGTCTTACAATCTTAAAATTCTTTAAGATATCTACCTCGTTTTTCCTGAAAAGAATTTGACTTCCTAATGTCCTTAATAATCTATCATCCTGCGCTACTTCAATAGGCAATATCCTCAATGTCATTTCGCCACCTAATTTTTCAACTATAATTGCGCTTAAGAGTGCTTCAGGAATTCCCCCTACTCCAATAATTAGATCAACTTCATTTCTCATAACTGCAAATGTAGGAGTAAGGTCATCTTCTTTAACAAGGATTACTTTTGCTCCAAGACTATTAATTGTCTCTATGAGTTTCTTATGCCTCGGTCTGTCCAGGACAACAATCTTCATCTTTTTGATTTCATCATTAATGCTTTGTAATGTGGATTCTTTGTTTCTGTTTTTTAGTGTATGTTCTGCCATAAGCTTTAGATTCATTCTAATACTCTGAGTCACATTAACGCCAACGCCTTTATAATTGTTTCCAACAATAGTCTTGATTCCATACATATCTGGAGAGTTGAATAATCCTCCCCTTTCACTATATCCAGCTGCAAAAATTACCCCACCCTCAGATTCCTGACTGATCATACATTGATCATTCTCAAAAGCACTGAGTACAATATCTGCTTCGTTATCTTTATGTGTCGTTGCAGAACCGAATCTTTCTCCTATATACAACATCGGCATGTCTTTCCGCTCTCCTTCCGCATTTACCACATAAGCCTTCCACCAATTGAAGCTGTTATAAATATGTCTGAGCCACCAGACTGCCATATCTCTTGTACGAAATATATTAAACCCCTCGCCGTTCGTACTGAAATACCTCAAACTCCTTGCTGCGACAAATCCAACGGCATGTCTTAATTCATTTCTATTTGTCAACTGAAGACCTTTTTCAGAAGTCTTCAGATTGAACCCTTCTGGGATATATGCCTCCAAAATATAAGGATCATCTATCCTTTTGGAGTCAAAACTATTGTCCTTTATGAATGTATGTTTGTCTTTTACTTGTTCACCCTTAATAATTTTATTCATTTTTTAATATCCTTTAAAATGTAAATGAGGCGACCTTATCAAAAAGTCCTCCATACCTTAACACATAACTAAACAATTTTAGAAAAAATAATATCTCTCATATTTTTATATTTTAACATATGCAGTACAGTAATATAATTATTTATATCACAGTTAAAAAAGATTGCAAATTAAAATCAACTTTTCGAAGATTTTGCATATTCCTGGAAACAACACAAAATTTGACTTTCAAAAGTGGTTTTGCTAGAATCCTAACCTGGATCTTTGATGTAGTCTATAAACCACATCCTATTTATAGCTATTACGTAATTCCACAATTTATAACCTACATTCCGCAGGTTCGGGATAGTTAATTCAGAATTTTAATTTATTATATATCAAGGAGATATCATTTTTGCAAAGTTATAATTTCACAACTTTTTTTATTATTAACTTCCATTTTTACTCTTTCCAATAATAAAAAAATGCTTATTGACTTAGCTCATAACGATTCGCTTTAAC
>MAYW01000053.1 GCA_001723765.1 Candidatus Scalindua rubra | reverse complement strand
CTGAAAGAAGTAGAAAAATTACAAACACGTTTCATTGTCCCGTGGCTTGATGGAAAATCTGTGGAAATTGTTTGGACGCATGATTAGGGATTATTATGGCGGTTTCGCTAGGAGTGAAAATCGGTGTTTAAAGAGAGATTTTCTGGGAATTCTAAAAATTGGCGAAGCTATCCAAATTAACGATGCCGTATTATTTGCTAAAAGAATGGAGAAACTTAGAAAAAGACTTATCGCCTTGTGGAGTCGATTCAAAGAAGGAATCATATCTCGTGAGGAGCTTATTGAAAAATCAAAGCCAATAAAATATGCTATGAAAAGGTGTTTAAAAGATTACATGCACTCAGAGCAGAGGTGTGTTCGGACTCTTGCACGCAAGTTACTAAAGCGGTTTGATCATCTCTTCACCTTTATCTCACATGAGGGAGTTCATCCAACAAATAATTCAGCCGAAAGAGGTATAAGACCTGCTGTCCAATGGAGGAAGGTATGCTTTGGCAACAGAAGCGATAATGGCGCTGTCTTGACATCACGTTTACTAACAGCCACACGCACATGTTGGTTGCAAAAACGAAATCCACTTGAATTTCTGGTTGAATCTATCAAAGGTTACAGATCTGGCAGCCTTGCACCGTCTTTATTATAAGCATTTTGTGGAATGTAACAAATTCTCTTTTTGGGATGGTGAACTACAATTCTCCAAACGTAAGAAAATATCAAAAAAATGATTGCTAGCTTGAACTACCTGGTGAACTATTACCAAATATTGAATTTTGAAGTGAAAACATTCATACCTTCTGGTTTTTCGTTCATTATTCATCATTTATTGTTCTGCACCTGCCCTGTTAAATATTATACATTTGTGTTTTTACAAACTAATTATGAAAAGGGCAAAAGATAATTATCAAATAGTATCTGGGTTTATTTAACAGGGTAAAATGTTCATTATGGCAGCCTTTATGCTTTTTGCCTATTGCCTACTGTAAACTGCCTACTTTTTGTTGCTACTATCTGTGTACATCTGTGAAAATCTGCGTCCTATTACAGGAATATACCAAAAAGGCAAGGTTTATTGAAGGCGTTTTTTGATTCTTCTTAAAATATTGACTTTTAATGGGAAATGTGTTTCTCTATGAAGTTATGCGTGTTTTAGGGATTGATCCTGGTACAATGGTAACTGGTTATGGGGTTGTTGATGATATAGATGGCAAATTGTCTCTCATAGATTATGGTACAATTGAAGGTAAGAAAAAACATTCCTTCCCGGACCGACTTAAAAAGATTTTCAATGGATTGAATAAAGTCATAAAAGAGTATAAACCAGACCATGTTGCGTTGGAGGAGGTTTTTTATGGTAAAAGTGTAAAGACTACCATTAAAATTGGTGAAGGTAGAGGTGTAGCAATCTTATGTGCGGCTGCAGCAAAGATACCCGTTTCTGAATATGCTCCTGCTGTAGTTAAAAAAGCCGTTGTTGGTATAGGAAATGCACACAAAGTACAGGTAAGAGAAATGGTGAAGGTTATTTTGAATTTATCCAAAGCACCCAAACTTTATGATGCTTCTGATGCCCTCGCAATCGCCATATGTCACTGTCATAGGAGAAAATCGATGATTTAATCTTGACAGAGATATAGTAAAAGCTATAATTTTTAAGTTGTATATGTGATTCCTGTTTTGTTGTAATTTATTGTAAATTAAGCTATTAAGAGAAATATGAATGTGCAGGTAACAAAAAAAACTCAAAAGGCAGTGAAATTTCTAATATCTTGTATGAGGATGTTTTGCCTTCTGATGTTGATGTCAAAAATTTGAAAGGAAGATGTACGAAAGGTATATCAATGGAAGAAGCGATACGAAAATCTAAAGTTTTGATAGAGGCATTGCCATATATACAGTCATTTAAGGATAAAGTAGTTGTAATAAAGTTTGGTGGGAGTGCTATGGTCAATATAAAAACATTTCAAAGTATACTTCAGGACGTGGTTTTTATGAAGACTATTGGTATGAGACCCATAATAGTACATGGTGGCGGTCCACATATAAGCAAAGAAATGAAAAAAAGAGGGAAAAATCCTCTTTTTGTAAATGGATATCGTATTACTGACAAAGAGACCCTAGAAATTGCCATAGAGGTACTCATAAACCAGATTGGTAATCTAATTATAAATAAGGTAAATGAAATGGGTGCAAAGGCGGTATGTGTGTGGGATAGACAAAAGAGTCCAATAAAGGCTAAGAAATATGTGTTTAAAGAGGAGGATAAATCGAAAGAGCGTGACCTTGGTTATGTGGGTGAAATTACTGAGATAGAATGTGAGACGTTCGACGATCTATGTGAACGTGGTAAAATTCCCGTCGTACCACCAATTGCTGAAGGAACTAGCAAAGAAAATTTCAATGTGAATGCGGATAATGTAGCTTCCTTTATTGCACGTTTTTTAAAGGCTGAAAAATTGGTATTTATTTCAAATACTCATGGAATATTAACTGATCCATCTGATCCTGATTCATTTGCATCTACATTGCATGAGGATGAGGTTAATAATCTAATAGAGGGTGACATAATAAAGGGCGGCATGCTTCCAAAAGCACAAGCTTGTATATCAGCCTTAAGGGCAGGAGTGAGGAAAGCCCATATTATTGATGGTAAGATAATCCATTCCCTATTACTTGAGATTTTTACTGATAAGGGAATTGGTACCCAGATAATAGTTTGAATTATATTCATAATTGGAGAATATCGAATAATGCCTGCCTGACGGCAGGTAGGAACTTCGAATATCGAATTAAGATTGATGAATAGCAGAATAATTAGAACTATTCCGAAAGGGGGCCTTCTCTTTCGAGCGAAGCCTCGTCCGAGGCGTGGTATCCTAAAAGGTAAAAATTAAAAGATATCGGGAATACAGTTACAGATTGGAAGAAGCGATAACTGTGTATGATTTAGCAGTGTAGTTTTGGAGCGTTCTAAAAGTTGGTCTTTTTGATATTCACCCACTTCAAAAAGAGCATACAAAATTAAGGGAATGCAAAATAATAAACTTTGCATCTTGTAAATATTATTATTTTGCAATTCCTAAGCCCTTCCGTTATTTTCTCTTATCGTAGTAAATCCACATATGGGAATTTGGATATGACTGAAAGTAAGATTATTGAAAACTATAAAAATTATGTAATACCAAATTATACTCGTAATCCTATTGTGCTTATCAAGGGTGATGGGGTGTATGTATGGGATGAAAACGGCAAACGATATCTCGATCTTTTTTCTGGATGGGCTGTTAGTTCATTAGGACATTGTCATTCCAATGTGGCAAGGGCAATACAGAATCAGGCTGCAACGCTGGTACATGTACCTAATACTTTTTATTCTGAACCACAAGGACTCCTTGCAAAATATATTTCTGAAAATTCTTTTAATGGTCAATGTTTTTTTTGTAACAGCGGGGCTGAGGCAAATGAGGCAGCTATAAAATTGGCAAGGATTCACTGTTCTTCAAAAGGTAAATATAAAATTATCACGATGGAAGATTCCTTTCATGGGAGAACCCTGGCAACCGTAACGGCTACAGCGCAACCAAAGTATCATGATGGTTTTGCTCCACTTGTTGAAGGTTTTACATATGTTCCTTTTAATGATCTAGGTGAAGTGGAGAGGGCTATAGATGATAAGACGTGTGGTATAATGCTTGAACCTATTCAGGGAGAGGGTGGTATTAATATAGCTGACAAAGAATACTTAAAAGGATTAAGAGAGATTTGCGATGATGGTGAGATTCTCCTGATTTTGGATGAAGTTCAGTCTGGAATGGGAAGGACAGGAAAATACTTTGCTTATCAACATTATGACATAATCCCTGATATCATGACACTTGCTAAATCGCTTGGGAATGGTACAGCCATAGGTGCTATGGAAAGCAGGAAAGAAATTGCTAAAAGCCTGGTACCAGGCAGCCATGCTTCTACATTTGGTGGAAATCCTCTTGCATGTGCAGCGTCAGTTGCAGTATTTGAAACAATTCAATCAGAAAATTTGTTGGAAAATGTAACAAAGATGGGAAATTATGCTTTTGAGCAATTAAGAAACATAGCAAAAGAATTAGATATTATAAAGGAAGTAAGAGGAATAGGGCTGATGATAGGTATAGAGCTTAAGATTGAAGCAAGCGAAACAGTAAAAAAGTGTATGGAAGCAGGGTTGTTATTAAACTGTACGCACGAGAGTGTGATACGATTCATGCCACAACTAAATGTGAAAAAGGAACATATAGATGAGGGATTAGACATTTTAAAGAATGTCTTAAAATCAGTTAATTAGTATCGTTGTGGAAAGCCATTATTTATGTAATTTGTAGGGGCACTACAAGGATGGTCTACAGTTGTCAGTGCAATTTTCATTTTGCGAAGCAAAATGCCATAAATTGACGAACGAAGGGAGCTAATTTATATGCAGTGTAAAAACCTGGTTACAATTACGGATCTCACGCTTGAAGATGTTGACGAACTATTTACGTTAACAACTGAGATTAAGGAATCTTATAAAAAAGGTAAGTCTGACCACTGTCTGGCTGGTAAAACGCTCGGTATGATTTTTGAGAAAAGTTCGATGCGAACGAGGGTTTCTTTTGAAGTCGCAATGACACAATTAGGAGGCCATGCAATATATCTGACCAAACATGATATAAATCTTGGTGAACGTGAATCAGTAAAAGATGTTGCAAAGGTTTTGCCGCGATATGTAGATTGTATCACAATTAGAACCTACGCTCATGAGACAGTTGCTGAGCTTGCTAATTGTTCGTCTGTGCCTGTAATTAATGCACTTTCAGATTATACTCATCCATGTCAGGCACTTACAGATTTATATACAATAAAGGAAAAGAAAGGCAGCCTTGATAATGTTAAATTGGCGTATGTTGGTGATGGAAATAATGTTGCCAGGTCATTAGCCCTTTTATGTGCAAAACTAAATGTCTCTTATAAAATTGCTTCACCAGAGAATTATGAATTGTCTGCAGAGTTTTTAGAAAAGGCAAAAAAAATAGCAAAAAATAACAATACCTGTGTTGAACAACATAGCGATCCAAAGGGAGTAATTAGTGATGCAGACGTTATTTATACGGATACATGGGTTAGTATGGGAAAAGAAAAAGAGGCAGTAACCAGACGTAATGATTTTAGAGGTTATCAGGTAAATAGTGAATTGATGTCTCATGCGAAGAAAGATGTTTTTGTGATGCACTGTCTCCCTGCTCATCGGGGCGAAGAGATTACGAATGAGGTTATTGATGGACAGAATTCCATAGTTTACGATCAAGCCGAAAACAGGCTGCATGTTCAGAAGGCTTTGTTGAAACTGCTTATCTGTAAGTAAGATTAGGAAACTCTTTCCATAGTGTATTTTCTTCAAAGAGTAAATATCATAGCGCGGCACAGCTGCCCGCCTGAATGGCAAAGTCGAGCAAGCAACCAAGTTTGAAGTGTCTAAAGTGACCTAAAGTGCCTAAAGTTAAAAACAGGACTCTTTAATCCCCCTCTTTCCCCCTTTATAAAAGGGGGACTAAGGGGGATTGCTCACTTTAAACTTTAGGCACTCTTAACTTAAGAGGGTTTTAATATGATGCGAAAAGACGGAAGAAAACCAGATGAAATGCGCCCGGTAGTGATAGAAAGGAATTTTACCAAGTTTGCACATGGTTCTGTGCTTATACAAGTTGGAGATACTAAGGTAATATGTACAGCTTCGATTGATGAGGGTGTGCCGCCTTATATTAAAAATTCTGGTCAGGGATGGATTACTGCAGAGTACTCTTTATTGCCAGGGTCTACGTCTAAAAGGGTCATAAGGGAGTCTACCCGTGGTAAGGTAAATGGCCGTACTCAGGAAATTCAAAGACTAATAGGAAGATCCATGCGAGCAATAGTTGATTTATCGGCACTTGGTGAAAGGACAATATGGATGGATTGTGATGTAATCCAGGCTGACGGCGGTACACGAGTTGCTTCTATAACTGGTGGATATGTTGCGTTAGTTGATGCCATCAATTGGCTGAGGAATAATGGTGAAATCACAGGTGAACCACTTTTGGGAAGTGTCGCAGCTGTGAGTGTTGGAATAGTGGATGGTGTGTCTATGTTAGATTTGTGTTATGAAGAGGATGTTGCAGCCAATGTAGATATGAATGTAGTACTAACTGGAGACGGTAAGTATGTTGAACTACAGGGTACTGGAGAGCGACAAACATTCACAGAAGAAGAGCTTGATCAAATGATTAATCAAGCCAAAAAAGGTATAAATCAATTAACACGAATACAGAAGGAAGCATTAGAGGGATAGAGATGATAAAAGAAGGCAGTAGGGGTGTACCCGTCCGAACGCCGTAGTCGGACAGGTGACAATACGCCCGTACATAGTATGCAGTAGCCGGCTTGCTAAGCTATTTTGTGGAGCAAAATAGCCGTGAAGATAAGTAAAATTGTAATAGGGACTCACAATCACAAAAAGAAAGGGGAAATCAGAAAGATTCTAAATGGGATATCTGTAAAATTATTGGATTTAGAAGATTTCGAGAACCCGCCTGATATTATTGAAGACGGTACTACATTTGAAGAAAATGCGTCAAAAAAGGCGCTCGAACTGGCAAAGTTCTGTAAAATGTGGGTGATGGCAGATGATTCTGGATTAGAAGTTGATGCGTTAGAAAAACGTCCTGGTGTTCTCTCTTCCCGTTATTGTGGTACAGATACCAGTTATGAAGAAAAATGTTTAAAACTACTTGAGGAATTAAAAGGAGTTTCGTTTGATAAAAGAACTGCAAGATTTCGCTGTGCAGTAGCTTTGGCCGAGCCAAATAGTTTGCT
This sequence comes from Candidatus Scalindua rubra, assembly GCA_001723765.1. Lineage (GTDB taxonomy): Bacteria > Planctomycetota > Brocadiia > Brocadiales > Scalinduaceae > Scalindua_B > Scalindua_B rubra. Next base: position 19,780 of record MAYW01000053.1, on the reverse strand, counting down.
ATTTGTCGTAGAAGCAAGTTGTGAAGGTAAGATTGATACTAAGCCTCGCGGGACGCACGGTTTTGGATATGATCCAATATTTTATGTGGCAAAATATAAACGAACCTTGGCTGAATTAGAACCAGAGGTGAAGAACCAAATTAGCCATAGGGCGTTGGCGTTGAAACTTTTTAGAGAAAAATTGAAGGAATTTATATAATATATACTTTTGTGGCTTAAACACTCAAGTCTTGTAAGTTTCATACTTATTGATTTTATTTTATGAAAGGTGGAACGATGTTAAGGGGTAAGTTAGCTGTTTGTGTTTTATTTATAGGATCATTTATTTGTTTGAGTAATTCAAACATATTTGCAACAGACATAGATACTGATCTGATTTTTGCTGACATGTGTGAGATGTGCCATGGGCCTGATGGTAAGGGCACCAAACAGGGCATAGAATTTGGAGTCCATGATTTTACTGATGCGGAATGGCAGGCTTCTAAAACCGATGAGGAATTTGTAAACTCAATTACAAATGGGAAAGAAGAAAATCCGAACTACATACCATATGGCGGTATGTTAGGTGAAGAAGAGATAAAGGCTATGGCTGCATATGTCAGAAAATTTGCTCAGGAGTAAAATAATTAATTGGTAACAGGAGTTGTTTTTGAATACAAACCTAATACGTAATTTTTGCATAATAGCTCACATTGATCATGGTAAATCTACACTGGCTGACCGCCTACTTGAAAAGGCAAATGCTGTCAGTCCGAGAGATTTTCGTGACCAAATATTAGACAACATGGAACTGGAAAGGGAAAGAGGTATTACCATAAAAGCAAGTGCAGTTGCATTGAATTACAGAAAAAATGGTAAGACTTACTCTTTAAATCTGATAGATACCCCTGGACACGTTGACTTCAGTTATGAAGTCTCACGAAGTCTTAGTGCATGTGAGGGTGGTTTGCTGCTGGTTGATGCATCACAGGGGATCGAGGCCCAAACAATAACAAACATGTATATGGCGACTGAAAAGAATCTTGAAATCATACCCGTTATCAGCAAGGTAGATCTTAGCTCTGCAAGACTTGATGAGGTTAGTGAAGAAATAGTTGGCATCCTTGGTATAAAAAAAGAAGAAGTTATGAAGGTAAGTGCTAAAACTGGTTATGGAGTAGATGATATATTCGATGCCATAATAGCAAAGATGCCTCCGCCCAAGGGTGATGTGGATGCCCCTTTGCGGGCTCTTATCTTTGATTCGGTTTACGATGATTATCGTGGTGTGATTGTGTATATAAGGATTTTTGATGGCTCAATCAAGATAGGTGATAATATTTTTATGATGAAAACTAATAGATCGTTTGTAGTTAATGAGTTAGGCTTGTTCAAGCCAGAGATGACACCTGTCGATGTATTGAGTGCTGGAAGTGTAGGTTATTGTATTGCAAATATAAAATCTATACATGATGTTCATATCGGTGATACTGTCACCTTGACGAAACGCAGGTCTACGGTTGCCCTGCCTGGCTACTGTAGACCTCTTCCTATGGTTTATTGTGGTTTATATCCTGCAAACAACACTGATTTCATGCCCTTGAGAGATGCGATTGAGAAATTATGGCTTAACGATTCCTCGTTTTCATACGAACCTGAAACGTCTCAGGCATTGGGATTTGGATTCAGATGCGGGTTTCTTGGGATCCTCCACATGGAGATTGTACAGGAACGCCTCGAAAGGGAAAGCAATATTGACATCGTACAAACAGCTCCAACTGTAACATATGAAATATTGACTTATGATGAGAAGATAATGGTGGTTGACAGTCCAGAAAAATTGCCTCCAGTAAATAAAATAAACGAGTTTCGTGAACCAGTAGTTGAGGCCAAGATTATTCTTCCTGCAGAGTATATTGGGGCAATTATGCAGTTGACCGAAGAAAGAAGAGCTAAATACAAAAGTACAGAGTACCTGAGTGAGAAACGAGTTATACTTACGTATGATATACCATTGGGAGAAATAATCTTTGATTTTTATGATAAACTAAAATCATTAACAAGGGGTTTTGGCACATTGGACTACGAGTTTATTGGTTATGTGGCAGAAGACCTTGTAAAATTGGATATAATGGTTGCAGGAAAGAGGGTTGATGCCCTTTCATGTATTGTCCATAGAAAGAAGGCAGAGGCTAAGGGTAGAAAATTAGTAAAGAAACTAAAGAAAGATATATCCCGTCATCTATTTGAAATTCCCATTCAAGCTGCTATTGGAAGCAGAGTTATAGCGAGGGAAACAATACGTCCAATATCAAAAAATGTTACGGCAAAGTGTTATGGTGGTGACGTTACAAGAAAACGTAAACTTCTAGAAAAACAAAAAGAAGGCAAAAAGAGAATGAAAAATGTTGGAAGTGTCGAAATTCCGCAAAGGGCATTTTTGTCTGTATTATCTACGGATGTATGAATTCGTATGAGATTTAATGTAGATTAATAGTGAAATAAGTAGGGTTATAAGACAACACAGTTTTTAACACGAAAATAGATTCCCGATCGGAGTCGGGAATGACAACATGCAATGCTTTATGTTATTTCCAAAATTCAGCTTGTCTGTCATTCCCGAGGAATACCTACTTGGGTAGCAGACAGGGAATCTAGAATTTTCATCATTCGTGCCTGCCTGTCGGCAGACAGGGTGCAACTTAGTAGCATCACGAAGAGTAAAAAACTTTCCTAACGATAGGTCAGTATTGGATTCCCTGCGAAAGCAGGGCTCAGTTTCCCCTCCCTTTCGGGAGGAATCCAGAATTTATCTTTTTATTTTTGTGTTAATTATGCAGAAATTATTTGACTAGGTTAATATGGGTAAAACAGACCTAAAAGTAGATACTGAAAAGAAAAAGGGTAAGAAGAAAAAGGGATTTATTCGTGAAAATCTTGAGTCAATTTTAATTGCAGTAGCCTTAGCTTTTGTATTGAGAATCTTTGTAGTGGAAGCATTTAAGATTCCTACAGGTTCAATGGCGCCGACTTTATTGGGACAACATAAAGTAGTTAAGTGTCCTAACTGCAGTTGGAAATTCGAAAGTGGTCACTATTTAAATTATGTGAAATGTTCAAATTGTTTTTATAAGATAAAGATATCTGGATATATGAAGAGGGGAGGGAACAGGATACTTGTAAATAAATTAGTTTATGATTTTGGCAAACCCAAAAGATGGGATGTTGCCGTTTTTAAATATCCATTTAATGAAATTGCTTGTTTATCATGTGGTTATGCATCAAAAAAATCAATGATATGCGAAAAGTGCTCCAATGAAATAAAAAAAGAAAATTATTTTAAAGCCAAGATTAATAGTATAAAATCTTATCTTGGTTTAACTCAATATCACAAAATAGTATGTAAGTCATGTAATACAGAGGGTGCTATTTTTTGTGAACAGTGTGGTTCGACAAATGTTCATGTAGTTCGTAAAAATTACATAAAACGAGTTGTTGGTTTACCCGAAGAAAAACTTCAAATTGTAAATGGGGATATTTATATAAATGGTAAGATACAAAGAAAGCCAGCAAAGACGCAAGAAGAACTTTGGGTACCTGTTTTTGATAGTAATTATCCAGGAAAACAGAAAATAGTTGGAAATTGGGAGGTAAAAGATAAATTCTGGGATATCAAAGAAAAACAGTTGCATTTAAAATTGCCAGAAGGATTTGATCAGGCATCGCATATAACATTTAAAAGGCAAATTACAGATTATAGTGTATACAATAACAAAATTACTGATGCAGTTAATGGTGATATTATGTTAAAATTCGACGTTGTGACTTCAGGTAATAAAGGGGGCATTTCAATTATATTAGAAGGAGATGGAAAAACAATTGAAGCTTTTGTACGATCAAGAGATGAGGCGAAAGAAACGTATTTAAAGATGTCAGATATGATAATTGAAAGTGATGCTGAAGTTTTTGTAGAGTCAGAAGGAGAGTATAGTGTTGAGTTCTCAAATGTTGATAAGAAAGTTGTCTTGAAGCTGAACAATTCTGTAATATTTTCTCATAAATATGATACTGATTTATCATCATCGGTTGATTATACGAAATATAGTATATTGAAGATTGGTGGAATAAATTCTAGCGCAGTTTTTAAAAACATTTCAATTTTCCGTGATGTTTATTATACAAATGCGGGAGAATGGGGTACGTTGAAGCCTATCGAGATAGGTGAAAAGGAGTATTTCGCTCTTGGTGATAATAGTAGAAACAGTAATGATAGCAGATTTTGGAAGTTTGTTCCCGAAAGCAACTTGATAGGTAAGTCCTTTATGGTATTTTGGCCATTAAGAACAATTAAATTTGTCAGATAGGATGAAGCTAATACAGGCAATTGAATTAACGAAAACTTATGGTAGAAGAGCCGTTGTGAATAACATTAGCTTAGAAGTTAACTCTGGTGAGATAGCAGGCCTTCTAGGTCAAAATGGCGCTGGGAAAAGTACAGCTTTTTCAATGGTAATTGGTATGATTAGGCCAAATCATGGAAAAGTTTTCTTTCGTGGTGAGGATATTACTGATTTGCCTATATTCGTACGTGCAAGAATGGGAATGGGATACCTTTCTCAAGAACCTTCAGTTTTTCAACGTTTAACTGTTGAAGAAAATGTACTAGCAGTGTTAGAAACACTTAAATTCGACTATAGAGAAAAGACAAGAAAGATGAATCAAGTATTAGGAGAATTAGGGTTAACACATTTGTTAAATAAAAAAGCTTATACCCTTTCAGGGGGTGAAAGAAGACGGCTTGAGATAGCAAGAGCAATGGCAACTTCACCCTCATTAATACTTCTAGACGAGCCATTTTCATTTATTGATCCAATAGCCGTTGCGGAGATTCAGGATATAATCTTGAGTCTGAAGGAAAAGGGTATTGGTATATTATTAACAGATCATAATGTAAGGGAGGCATTAAGTATTACTGATCATTCTTATATCATTAACGAAGGAACTATTTTGACTAGTGGAACTACACAAAAGTTAATTAATGATCCATTGGCAAGGAAATCATATTTTGGGGAAAACTTCTTGAGTAATGATATAAGAGCACCAGAATCTTTTGAGTCTTACGTTGGAAATGGAGAAGAAGAGGGGAAAAAAGAAAAAAAAAGAAAAAGAAAGAAAAACTTAAATAAGTTATGAGATGTTAATTGTGGCTGATTTTGGAAAGATATTTATTTTTATTGGACTTTTGTTGGTTGTAATTGGATTTGTTTTTATTGTAGGAAACAAGATACCATTTATTGGTAAATTACCAGGTGATATAGCCGTAGAGAAAAAAAATTATAGTTTCTATTTTCCTATTACAACCTGCATCATTATTAGTATTATCCTGTCTTTTATTTTCTGGCTTTTTAGTAAAAGATAAAGATATCTACAATCGTAACAACCATCAATATTATGCTTATACTGCCATTAACAGTGAAAAAGGCTATGTTTATGTTTGATAAATCATGGGGTTTTATAAGCGAGTGCTCATAAAATAGCATTACACCAACAAAACAAACCCCTGCAAAATAAATAATATCAAGGTTAGTAAAATACATAAAAAGGATTAAAATAATCACCATTAGAAAATGTAGTATTGAAGATAGCATAAGAGAATTTTTAATACCCATTTTCTTGGGTATAGAATATAATCCGGTCTTTATATCGTGCTGCAAATCCTGACATGAATAAATAATATCGAACCCTGCTGTCCACAATATAACAGCAAAAGCTAGGATAAATGGAGCAAGTGTTATTTCCCCCTTTACACCAATCCAAGCGCCAATTGGGGAGAAAGCGAGCGCTAATCCTAATGCAAAATGTGATAAATTTGTAAATCTTTTGGTATAGGAATACCCAAATATTATTAATAGCGCTACTGGAGAAAGGAGTAAGGATAGACGATTCAGCCCGCCAGCAAAGGCCACAAATAGAAGTGCGCAAATAACTGTAAAAATCCAAAGATTAGGTCTTCCTATAAAACTCTGTAGCCGAACACGATAATCAGTTCTGGGGTTAAGAATGTCGTATTTAGCATCGACAAGTCTATTAAATGTCATAGCACAACTGCGCGCCATGATTAACGCACCAAGTATCAATACGATTTGTCTTATACTGGGCATACCATCAGCTGCAATAAATGCGCTCATTACGGCAAATGGCAATGAGAAGATAGTATGAGAAAATTTTATTAATTTTAAAATAGAAGATACTTTCCGCAATATGCTGTTATTATTGAGAGATTGCATTTTAAGCAGGATAGGAGATTTATAAGATTTTTGACAAGGTATTTTAAGAATTAAAATTCTGGAGTATGATAGCATTTAAAAAAGTAAAAACAAGCTAGTTTTAAATAAGGCTGATGCCATAATGGCAGCAAAAGAATTGAATTGTTAAGTTGCGTGCCAATGTGGCAGAAGCATTATCATCTTATTTTTACATAAGTTTTTCTTAGTATATTGCTTATGTAAATTTAAACAATAAAAGACTTTATAAAAATATATTGGCATATGTTTTGCTTCTAAGTCAAACATAATTTTTTTAGGATTTAATAACCATGATGGCAATATTAAGACATAATAGAACAAATTATAAAATTTTAATAACCGATGACGATGAAGGCTGTCGTTATAGTTTGAAAAACATATTTGAACCTGAAGGTTATACAACGTATTTGGCGAGTTGTGGTAGAGAAGCAGTTGAAATTGCAAAACACGAAATTCTACACTTATTGATATTAGACATACATTTACCCGATTTTAGTGGCTTTGATACGTTTGAATTCATAAAGGAAGAGAAAAGGACGGTAATTCCATGCATATTTGTTTCTGCTGATACCTCTAAGGAGTTGAAGATGGATGCAATAGAGGCAGATGCATATACTTTGATTTCCAAACCCATAAACAAGGAAATTATAAAGTATGCAGTAGAACAATCACTAGAGAAATACTATTAAAAATAAAAATGCTTAAATAAAATACAAAGTATTATTATTTTTTTGGAGGCGTGTGAGATGAGTAGAAAATTATTCATGAAAACGCACGACTGGACATCAGGACGAACTAAAAACGAAGAAATTACTCAAGATGAAAGAAATATTGCAAATAGAGTTTATTTCAAAGATTTAACTGCTGGTATGTTATGCACGGATTCTGTACCAACTGTTATGTTTAAAGATGAACTAAAAGATGTACTTTCAAAAATTAACCAAAGTGAATATCGATTAGTAGTAGTAATAAATAGTGATAATGAAGTAATAGGCACTATAGGTAGGAGTGATATTAATAATTCTGTTAATAGTTGTTCGGGAAGTTACAATGGAGAGTGTGGTATTAGATCACACAAAGCTGAGGATGTGATGAATTTATTTCAAAAATTTGCTTATGTTTGTTCATCAGATACTATAATTACAGTTATTGAAAAAATGAATGATGCTCTTTGGAATACTGTTTTAGTACTCGAAAAGAAAAATGGTAGGAAAATTGTTAAAGGTGCATTAACTCGTAGAACAATTATAAACAATTTAGTTGATGAATTTGACAGTATTGAAAGAAAAATAACTGAAAACGATCCTATTATTCAAGAAATAAAAAGACGCTCTAAAGAATGCGAGAATTTACCTTTTTGTGAGGAAGTTTTTGCGAAATTAGAGAATATCCCGTCGGATGTACAATTTTCCAATGATTTTATAAACAAAATATCTTACAATCAAGATGAAAGTCTACTCGTTTTTAAAGGAGTTATGTCAAAAGAAGAAAAAGAAAAATTATTAACATTGTCACAAGACAAACTATATAAGGATGCTGTAGAAATTCTTTTTCGGAAATCGAAAGAAAATACTCCTGAAGGTATGATTGAAGAAATTATTGAAGGTACTGAGAAAGGGATATCTATGAGGCAAACTTGGGAAAGTATTTTGCTTGGAATAGCTGATGCTAGAAATAGTAAAAAGGGCGAGACGTGTGCATAATCGTTAGATCTAAAAATGGAGGTAGTTCGTTAGGACTAAGCTTAATTAATAAAGCAGCTCAAGAATTGATAAATTATTGTAATGAAAAAAATGGAAATCCAATAGTTTTAAATGGAATAGATTCTTTAGAAGAATTTAAAGTGAGCGGTACTTCTGAGCAGAAGAGGTTTTTACTTTTTTATGGTACATTATGTGATAATGCTTTGAACTGGGAAGGTGTACAAAATTCCATAAGTGATTGTATTATATATGCGATTGATACTAAAGGAAGATCCATAGGTATACCTGGTGAAAGATGTATAATATTGACTAATAGTGTTTATATTGGTTTTGAAAGACGTTGGCAATTGCCAGATTCTAAATTTACTAGGGCTATTTGTGAAAATGAAAATGCTACATATCTAGTGTGCAAAATATTAAATGAAGCTGCAAAAAAAATATGTATGAGGGAAATGAGCGAAAGAAGTGCTGTACACCATGCTAAAAATGAATGTGATAATATAGTAAGACGTGTGTTTGCAAAAAATCCGCAAATTCAAAGCGAGGTCATGTTTGGTATAGTATCTTTTGTAGGAAGATTCAAGCAATACTTTAAATGCACAGAATTTTATGATTAATGCATATTATTTTGTAAAAGGAGGTAATATTAAATTATGAAGACAAAACCAATAGGTGAAAAAATACTAATAAAAAGATTAGAAGCAGAGGAGAAGACGGCAGGGGGAATTGTTTTACCAGATTCAGCTAAAGAGAAGCCAAAAGAAGGAAAAGTGATTGCTTTAGGTGATGGAAAATTGTTGGACAATGGTGAAAGGGCAAAGTTTCAAGTCAAGAAAGGTGATAAGGTAGTATTCACATCTTATGCTGGAACAGAGGTCGATATTGATGGTGAAGAATACCTTTTGATGTCTGAGGATGACATTCTTGCTATATTTGAATAATTGGAGGATAAGATGTCTGCGAAAAAGATCATTTGTGGTCACGAAGCCGGAATGGCTATAAAAATAGGAATAAATAGGTTAGCCGAAGCTGTCAAAACAACGATGGGGCCGAGAGGTAGAAATGTTATAATAGAAAAGAGCTTTGGTTCTCCAACAATAACAAAAGATGGTGTTACAGTCGCTAAGGAAATTGAATTTGAAGATCCCCAAGAAAACATAGGAGCAGAGTTAGTAAAAGAAGTCGCTTCTAAAACAAGTGATATTGCAGGTGATGGTACAACAACTGCAACAATATTAGCAGAATCAATATATAATGAAGGATTAAAAAGCATTGTATCTGGAGCCAATCCAGTTGGTGTTAAACGTGGAATTGAGAAGGCCGTAAATGCTATCACAAAAGAACTTAACAAGATGAGTGTTCCGGTAACCGGAAAGCAAGAAATAGAACACGTAGGCACAATTGCAGCAAATAATGATCCTGAGATCGGAAAACAAATATCAAATGCTATGGAACAAGCCGGTAGGGATGGTGTTATAGCGGTTGAAGAAGGCAAAGGTCTGGAAACCTCAGTGGAAATAGTAGAGGGAATGCAATTTGACAAAGGTTATCTATCTCCATATTTCGTAACTGATACTGAAAAGATGGAGGCTGTTTTAGAAGACCCATATATTTTTATACATGAGAAAAAGATATCAACCATAAAGGACCTTTTACCATTACTTGAACAGTTGTCCCAATCTGGAAAGCCTTTTTTGATAATTGCTGAGGATATGGAAGGTGAAGCTCTTACGACTCTTGTAGTAAATAAAATGCGTGGCACATTGAAATGCGCTGTAGTAAAGGCGCCTGAATTTGGAGATAAACGGAAAGCCATGCTCGAAGATATTGCTACTTTGACTGGTGCTAATGCTATTTTTGAAGATCTGGGTATAGAATTGAGTAATGTTCAACTATCAGATCTGGGAAGAGCTAGAAGTGTTGTCACAGATAAAGAGAATACAATGATTGTTGAAGGTGGTGGTTCAACTAAGACGATTCAAGGTAGAATTGAACAGATACGTAATGAAATTGAAAATACTACATCGGATTATGATATAGAAAAATTACAAGGAAGGTTGGCGAAACTAGCAGGTGGAATAGCAAAAATAAATGTTGGTGCCGCAACAGAAACAGAGATGAAGGAAAAGAAGGCAAGAATCAAGGATGCTATGAATGCTACTAAGGCTGCTGTCGAAGAAGGAATTTTACCTGGAGGAGGTGTGGCGCTTATAAGGACAGAGAAATTCCTGAAAAGAGTGGAAACAGATGCCGATGAAGATGAAAAGATTGGAGTGAATATAATACGTAAATCACTAGTGGTTCCACTCAAACAAATTGCAGACAATGCGGGTCTCAACGGAACTTTGGTTGTTCAAAAAGTGAAAGAATTAAAAGACAATAATGGCTTTGACGTTACAAAAGAAGAATACACAGATTTAGTTAAAACAGGTGTGATAGACCCAACAAAGGTTGTGAGAATTGCACTTCAAAATGCCGCAAGCATTGCAGGGTTATTACTAAGTACGGATGCTATAGTTAGTGATATTCCAGAGGAAAAAGAAGAAAAGAAATAAAAAAAGAAGTAGACGTTGAAAAAATATAAAATTTAGTATAATATAAATGCCATCTTTTCATAAAGATGGTATTTTTTTTATCATAATTATGTGGCAATTTGATAGTATAGGAATTTCCATTATAACTACTTATGATGCAATAAGATACATCCTTGTCATTCTGAGCGAAACGGAGAGAAGCGAAGAATCTCTCGTTAGTAAGCCAATGATGTTTTGTGAGGTTAGCGAAGTCTCCATAAAGAGATTCTTCGGTCGTTCCTCCCTCAGAATGACATGTTAGCGTTATGCAAAAAAGTCCGCCCGTAGGGCGTTAAGTTCAAATAAGGCTTATTATGAACCTGAAACAATTGGGCAAAGAAATAATTGAAACATCATATATAGAGGGAGACTTTACGTTAAGCTCTGGCAGAAGGAGTACATATATATTTGATAAATATGCATTTGAAACTAGACCAAAACTGTTAGAAACTATTGCTAAGAATTTGATGAAAATGGTTAATAGTGGTATATCTAAAATTGCTGGTATGGAATTGGGAGGTGTACCGCTTGCTACAGCACTTTCGCTCGAAACGGGTTTGCCTTTTGTTATAGTAAGAAAGGTTAAAAAAGGTCATGGTATTGACAGAAAGATAGAGGGCAATTTGACTAATAAAGACAAGGTTGTTATTGTTGAAGATATTGCAACTACGGGTGCACAGGCGTTATTAGCTGCAAAAGCTATTGAGGAAGCAGGAGCGACAGTATTAAAAATAATTTATGTAGTAGATAGAGAAGAAGGCGCAAGAAAAAAGATTGAAAGTAAGGGTTATAAATTTGAGCCGTTGTTTACAAAATCTAGTTTGGGTATAACATGAAAGTATAGTCTTTCATTTTATGTAGGCAACAATTTATTTATATAGGAATTTCCATTTTAAGTCTTTAGACTTTTATTTTTATTGCTGATAAATCAAGCAATTAACGTTTGTCGAAAATTTTGGAGTACATCGACCGTGTCGATGCTTTTTAAAATTAAAACAGTGACACGGTCACTGCACTCCAAATAGAGTCCGCCGAAGGCGTTAAATTTAAAAAAACATTTCTATGGAAAATAAACATAATAAATATCAAAGCCCTTTAGCCGAAAGATATGCTAACAAAGAAATGAGTTGTAATTTTTCAGACAAACTAAAATACACCACATGGAGAAAACTCTGGATTGCATTAGCTGAAACACAACGAGCTCTTGGAGTCAAGGCTATAACTAAGAAACAAATTGATGAAATGAAAAAATTTCAGGAAAGAATAAATTTTGATGCTGCAAAGAAACATGAACTTAGAGTAAAACACGATGTAATGGCGCATGTTCTTGCTTTTGGTGAGCAATGTCCTGATGCGAGTCCGATAATTCATTTGGGCGCAACAAGTGCATATGTTCAGGATAACACAGATTTGATACTCATCAAAAATGGCATGATAATTTTGCTAGGCAAATTAGTTAATATCGTTGATGCACTCGTAACTTTTGTTAAGAAAAATAAAGATATAATTACATTAGGATACACTCATTATCAACCAGCTCAACTTACGACCGTTGGGAAAAGGGCATGTTTGTGGATGCAAGATTTTATTCTTGATATAGAGGATATTGAAAATCGAATCGAAAATTTAAGATTTAGAGGTGCTAAAGGTACTATAGGTACACAAAATAGTTTTATGGCTCTGTTTAATAATGATGAAGACAAAGTGAAACAACTTGATAGAAAGATAGCAAAAAAAATGGGATTCGATAAAATCCTTCCTATTACCGGTCAAATTTATACTCGAAAAATTGATAGCCAAATTTCAGATGTTTTATCTGGTATCGCCCAATCAGCGCATAAGTTTGCAAGTGATATCAGGTTGCTGCATAATTTAAGAGAGATTGAGGAACCGTTTGAAAAAAAACAAATTGGTTCTTCTGCTATGCCCTATAAAAGAAACCCGATGCGTTGTGAAAGAGTTACGTCGTTGGCTAGATACATAATTTGTAATAATATGAATACAGACCTTACAAGTGGAGCCCAATGGTTTGAAAGAACACTTGATGATTCTGCAAACCGGCGACTTGTAATACCAGAAATGTTTATTGCAACTGATGCAATGCTTAATATTGTTCTTGGTGTTGTTAGAGGTTTAACTGTTTATCCTAAGGTGATTGAGAAACGCGTTAGTCAGGAATTACCATTTATGGCATCAGAAAGTATATTGATGGAAGCAGTTAAGGCTGGTGGGAATAGACAAAAACTACATGAAAAGATACGTAAATATTCAATGGAAACTATTAAACTTATCAAAGAAGAAGGCACAGATAATGATTTATTAGAGAGAATCAGTGGAGACAAGGATTTTGCAGGTATTAAGGATAAGATAACAAAAATCCTAAATCCAAGGAATTTTGTTGGCAGGGCGCCAAAACAAGTAAATGAGTTTATTAAAGATGTAGCCAGGCCGTTGTTAAAAAAATATAAAAACTTACTAGGTGTAAGTGCAGTTTTTAAGGTTTAGTACGTAGAGGGGATGTTTAACGATTGGTGAGTATACATGATGAGCAATTGCAGAAGTTAGATCTTGTTTTAATAACCAACAGGAAGATCTGTGAAGTAGGGCTTGTAGACATAATTAGACAAGCTATAGAAGGTGGAGTTGGAACAATTCAATTAAGGGAAAAGGATTTAAGCACTAAGGATTTATATAAATTAGCAAAAGAACTTCGTGAAAAAACAAAAGAACTAAATGCAAATTTAATAATTAATGATAGGGCAGATATAGCACTTGCAGTTGGAGCGGATGGTGTTCATCTGGGCTGGCAGTCTTTGAATACAAATGTAGTGCGGAGGATAATCGGACATAATAAAGTGATCGGTTACTCTGCGCATAATCTGAAAGAAGCAGAAAAAGCGAATTTTGATGGAGCTGATTATATAACCATTAGTCCAATATATGATACAACGCATAAAGATTATTTCATAAAACCGTTAGGAGTAGAAGAGATAAGAAAAATAAAGGAAAAAGTAGATATTCCTGTTATTGCGTTGGGTGGTATTAACGAAAATAACGTTAAGGAAGTTTTAAGAAGTGGTGTTGATGGTATAGCTGTTATATCCGCTATACTTCTTTCTAAAGAACCTAAACAAACAACAACCATGCTATATAGAGAAATTGAAAAGTATAAAATGAAACCAGAAGATGAAATTTTCATTTCTGGACACAGATAAACGCAGATTAAAAGGATTTGTGGCTCGGTTAAGAAGAAACTAAATTTATGAATTTCAAAAGAGCCCACGAAAAGACACAAAATAAATCCTTTCGTGTTATTTTTCTTGTTCCCATGCTCTGCGTGGGAACGGGGGGGGATGATTGACGCACACGCCAGAACGACGAAGTCGGGCAGGCTGCGTCATAATTAGATTTTAAAGGCTATTTGTATGTATCTGCGAAAAACTGCGTCCTGTTTAATTTAATTGGGAGGGAAGATGCAACTGTTAGATAACTTAAGATTTGATGATAAGGGTTTGATACCTGCCGTTATAGTTGACGTAATTGATAATAGTGTTTTAACACTTTGTTATATGAATCAGGATGCTTTAGAGAAGACTATTGAAACGGGCAAAGTACACGTTTTTCGTCGCTCAAAAAACAGGTTAATGCTTAAGGGGGAAACTTCAGGTCATACACAGTCGGTAAAGGAAATATTATTTGACTGTGAAGGTAATTCATTAGTCATTAAGGTTGAGCAGAAAGTTGCGGCTTGTCATGAAGGATACAAATCATGTTATTTTAGGAAATACAACAACAAAACGGATAGCATCGAAATAATAGAAAAAAGGATCTTTGATCCAGAAGAGGTATATGAATAAATTAGCTCCCTTCAGTCGACAACTTGTAATGCTCTATGCTATTTCCAAAATTAAACTTATCTGTCATTCCCGAGGAATACCTACGTGGGAAGCGGACAGGGAATCTAAACCTAACTTGTAAAGTTGTAAATGACAAGAAATAGCTTGCAAAGGGTATTATCAAGTATTATATTTGATTAAAGGAATAATTGTACTATATTTATATTTAATTCGCAAAAAGCCTGTACGGATTTTCATTGGAAAAATTTTATGAGCATGAAACAAATTCCTCAATTGCCGTGTTAAAAAATGAACATTTCTATACATCATCCATGTGCTCATGTGATGAAGAAAAATTTGGAAAATTATTAATATCATAATTTATTTTTTATAATGAATATAAAAATTAATGGGGGAAAGCAAAACATGAAAAATAATTGGAGGCGTTTCGGACTCGTGTTTTTTGGCTTTGTCTGTATTGGGTTTTGTGCAGGGTTGTGCTGAATTGGATGAATTGAGAACGGCTAATCGTCGTCAGGCAATTACTGTTCGTGATCAAATGGATGAGATGGATAGGCTAAGAGTAGAATTGGAGGCCGCGAAAAAAGTTAACATTGCATATGAAGATCGTGCACGAGCAGATGAGGAAGTAAAGAGAAGGCTTCGTGCAGATTTGGAAAGTCTTGCAAGAGCTATTGGTGGTGGGGCCGCGGTTAGAGATACAGTTGAGGGCCCTGTGATTCAGCTTCCAGAAACAATTTTGTTTGACTCAGGTCTTGCAAAAGTAAAGACTGAAGGCGAGATGGCTTTAAAAAAGATTGCCGAACACCTTAAGGCAAAACCTACGGCTTTAGTAAGAATTGATGGCCATACAGATACAGATCCTATAGCAAAATCAAAATATTTGTGGGATTCGAATCATCATTTATCGGCAGGAAGGGCGTTGAGTGTGTTGCATTATCTAGTAAAGAAAGGAAATATAGATGAGAAGAGGATATACATAGCGGGTTATGGACCAAACAGACCTATAGCCTCTAATGCTACCAAAAAAGGGAAGAAGCAAAATAGGAGAGTTGAATTTCTCATCTTACCTCCGATAACTGAGACGAGTAACAAATAGTATTAAATATTTAAATAAATAAGTAATTTAAAATTTAAAACACTTCTTACAAAACTTAAGAACCTTACTATAAGTGGTGGAAGATGTGCTTGAATAAAAAAGAAGATAATTCAGTAAGGCAGTATGACAAAAGTAGCAAACTCAAAAGAGAAAAAGGTAAAAAATGAAAGTAAAGTTTGGCAGTCTATATGTTCTGTTAAGCTTGCCGTCATCATCATAACAATACTAGCTGTTTCATGTATTATAGGTACGATAATACTCCAACAACGAACCTCTGAGGAATACATAGCTAAATATGGTGAAGGACTTACGAAGTTCTTCGCGGCAATTCAAGTCACGGATATATTTCATTCCTATTGGTTTGCATTTCTTCTTGTGTTATTGTGTGTAAATCTGTGTTGCTGCACAATCAAGAGATGGCGGAATACCGTACTCCAAATCGGCTTCTTGATCACACATATCAGCATAATCATGACCTTGATTGGTTGTTTTATTGACCTCCAATTTGGAGAAAAAGGTGGTGTAAATGTTTATGAGGGAAGATCAGTAGACTATTACTTGAATCGTGCTGATTACAGGAAGATCCCATTAGGTTTCCAGGTATATTGTGACGACTTTTTAATAGAAAGACATCCACCGAAGTACCGATTAGTCACCTTTGTAAAAGACAAAGACCGACAAAAAGTTCTTCCCGTAAAAGTAGGTAAAAAAATTAGCATTCCAGGTTCAAACTATGCGGTTACTGTTAAAGACTATTATCCGGATGCAGAATATATACAGGAACCAATCAATATATCTAGTGAGCCTAGAAATCCTGCCATATATGTTCAGTTGCTTGGTTCTAATAATATAACTGCTGAGGGTTGGCTTCTTGCTAAAGACCGTAATTGGTATAACGACCCTAAAGGAAATTTAAAGATTGAATATTTGTGGGCTGACAATGACGAGGACTATGAGAAACTTGCTAAGAATGCAGGGAAAAGCGCCAAACCAAAGTTGGATATTATCATAGAAGAAAAGAATATATATAAAAGTATAGCAATTGAAGAAGGAAAAAATATCTCAATTGATAGTACAGATTACAAAGTTGAGATTAAGGAATTTGTACTGGATTATGCAAAAAGAACGACCCCATTAAAAGTACAAACCCCAATTAATCCAGCCGTAAGAGTTGAGATTACGGGTCCTCAGGGGGTAGATTCTCGTTGGTCATTTTCGAAGTATCCTGATTATTGGGATAAAGCCCATCAAACAAAATACAAAGACATTAAGCTGTCGTGTTATGTTCCAGATGATTTCTCTGTTACTAAAAATAAATTGAGGATAGTTCAAAGCAAGAATGGAAAACAGACTTTTTCTTATTTAAAGGATGAAAAGGTAATCAGCATTACAGATTGGGAAATTGACAAGAGGTACGATATCGATAAAACGGGTCAGCAAATAAAAATATTGGAGTATTTCCCCTCTTATAGTTTAAGAAGAGAAGTGGTTCAGAAGACTTCTGATAATCATGAGGGTCATGATCATCCACCTGGTGAACATGTGGGCAACCCTGCAATATTTGTAGAAATTGACGGGCCCAGAGGTAAAGTTGGTAACTGGGTGCTTTCAAATAATCCACCAAAATGGTATCCTGATAAAAACTTTGCCCTTTTATATGAAAGAGCCGGTATGGCAGTAAAAGATTATAAAAGTATACTGAGAGTTGTTGAAGATGGCAAAACTGTGTTGACAAAAACTATTGAGGTTAACGATCCTTTGAAGTATAAAGGTTATGTATTTTACCAGTCAAGCTACGATCCGGAAGGAGAGAGATATACGGGACTGCAGGTAACCAGAAATCCTGGTTTGATAGTGGTATATTCGGGCTTTATTCTTTTGTGTGTTGGTGTTGTATTTATTTTCTATGTAAAGCCGTTCTTAAGACGTAAAATGAAAAAAGGACAAAAGGTGGAAAGTTATTATACTGAAGAGGAGATTGCGGCAGAGCATATTGATTGACAATAAATAGTTATCGTTTAACAAAATATTCCTCTCGTTCCCACGCTCAGCGTGGGAAGAGAAGCGAAACATAAAGAAAGAAAAGGTGATTAAGACATGGATTTCACGCTGAAACTTACTTTTTATGTGTATATTGCAGGAATAATAGCTTACATAGTCAGAGAAATATGGAGGACAAAAACCTTACGTTGGATCGCTTTTGGTGTATTTACGGGTGCTTTTGTATTAAATACAACTTTAGTACTGACAAGGTGGTATGAAGCAAATCATGCTCCAATGTCAGACAAATATGAATCTTTTGTATTTTTTGCCTGGACTATTGGACTTGTGTACTTGATTATGGAGCTTGTTACTATATTTATTGCACGTGTACATGAATCCCGCCTGGGAATTATAGGTGCATTACAATGTCTTTTGTCTACCTGGATGTTACACTCTGCAATCAATACTGATAGTACCATAAAAGAATTGCCTCCTGCACTCCAAAGTAATTGGCTGGTTGTACACGTAATAAATTATTTCGTATCTTATTCAGCCCTGAGTATATCATTTTCCGCGGCAATTGTTTATCTAATATATAGAGCGATATATCGTGGAAGAGCTAAAGAGATAGTTATGTCCGGTTCTAACAGTCAATTAAGAAAGGATGTAACCTTTGATAAATTAGCCTATATTTCCGTCACCATTGGCTTCCCATTTTTAACTGTTGGTTTGATTACAGGTTCGATTTGGGCAAAGGGGGCGTGGGGTACATATTGGGGATGGGATCCTAAAGAAACATGGTCTTTAATTAGCTGGCTTGTTTATCTAGCTTATCTACATTTACCCATGATTTTGCCCAGGACAAAGATAAAGAAAACATTTGCGCCTATTTTACTCTCAATAGTACTATTGGTCGCTTTTCCTATTGTTTTATTTACATTTATGGGCATGCATACTCTTCCTTCAGCGGCAGACAGTGATCATATTTATGCTGAATAAGCCTCGAAACAATATTGAGATTTCGCCTTCGGCGAAAATCTAATTATGGCTCTCAGAGCTTGCCGTTGAGCCCTGTGGAGTAAAACAGATCAAACCTTCATGCCCTTTCAGGGCACTACGAAGGATGAAAATTCTAGATTCCCTGTCTGCTTGCCATGCAGGCAATGCCACGGGAATGACAGATAATACAACAAATTGTCATTCCCAACTCGATTGGGAATCTATTTTCGTGTTAAAACTACTCCACAGGGCGAAGGGATAAACCCCGTGAAGAGTCTAATTTAATCATATCCCATTAAACACACCATGTATGAAGCCATTCGTCATATGGCTAAACCATCATTGAGTCATTAATGCCCTATTTTAGATTCCGACCATTTCTGCCAAAGCTGAGTAGGCTAAGCACAGATTTGGCTTGGCTTTGTAAAGTATTTATCAGTAGAATTGTTAGGAATATTTGATACAATGACCAAAATTAAACAACCAGCCCACCTCGTAGGTGGGATTGTGTTATAAATTGGCAACCGATGGGAGCTAATTTATATGGAAAAAGCAAGGTTACATGTCCTTATCGAGGGGAGAGTCCAAGGTGTTTTTTTTAGAGCGAACACAAGGGAAGAAGCCTGTTTATTAGGACTAACTGGTTGGGTGAGAAATTGTTTTGATGGACGTGTAGAAGCAGTCTTTGAAGGTGAAAGGAATAAGGTTGAGGAGGTTTTAAAATGGTGTAAGAAAGGACCACCTGGAGCATTAGTAAGGAATGTGGAAGTAAATTGGGAACAGGCAACCGATGAGTATGATACATTTTCAATAAAATATTGATTTTCCTGCAAAAAGTAGGGCAATCCTTTAGGGTTGCTATAGATTGTGTATTTCTCTTAGCAAATTTCCCTGATTGGGCTTTTTGCAGTAAAATCAAGAATCTGTACTGGAGTCAACTGGATCTCATTTTATCCCTCGTTCCCACGCAGAGCGCTTACTGTTGGACAATTTTTTGCTGGACAAAATGATTTTTCATTGGCATAATATTTAAATGATGCCAATAATTGTAGAAGATAGCGTAGAACATAAAAACGCCAAATGGTCTCAAAGTTCAAAGATTAGAAGATTTAGGAGAAATTGAATTAATATTATTATCAGGAGAAGAAGATCCTAATTATGCAGACTGGAAGGAGATGATAGAAACACGTCATTATCTACATTCTTCTAAGTTGTTTGGACAGCAGATAAAATATTTGGTTAAGAGTTTGAGGTATGGTTGGATAGGAGCATTAGCTTTTGC
>MAYW01000052.1 GCA_001723765.1 Candidatus Scalindua rubra | reverse complement strand
CCTTCAATTGCGGCAATAATTTTTGAAAGTGGTCCTAAATATTTTTGCCATATCCGTTTTGATCGTCCATTTCTCCATTCACTTTCCTCTGCATAATAATAAGTAATGCCTTTGATACGTTTACGGGTCAAATAGGCCATGGAATCCCACGAACAATTATTAGTTAGGGGGAAGATTACCATAATTATGCCATAAAGTCAATAAAATAATGTACATACCAATACAAAAAGTTAGGGGGAATGATTAAAAACTCTAACTCGTTGTAATATAATGAGTTGGCGAATTAGCCACGGCTAATTCGTAAACTCTTGCTAGTGTTGGAAAAGAGCACAAGATAAAATTCCAAGAAACAGGTGAAGGAAATGAAGCAGAGGTGATACCGTATGAAAACTGAAACTCCCGATAGGCTATACGTAAGAAAGGTTGACCTACGTGATTTAGATAATTTAAAAAAAGAAAGGAATAGTTCTCTTTATGGTAGAGATAACAAGGAAATATTTATAATGGCAATGACTTTGGGATATTACAATGAGAGCAAGACCCCATTAGAAAGAAAAGAGGGATATTTTCGAGAAGAGTATTTAAATGATGATGATAGAAGCCTTATAAAAGCAATAGCTGTATATGATGAAGGCAACTTGGATGTTTTACTTGATAAAAAAAAAGGTATATTCTATTGCAGAAGAGTATGCAGCAGGAGGAATGAAATACCTTAAAGAAGATGTTTTTGGCAAACAGGAAGGTAATTATATCAAAAAACTTGAATCTCAGTTAGTAGAAGAATTTAAAAAAATAAAGAGTAAATAAAAAGAGTTCTCACTATTAGCCTAAATCGTAATATGAATGTACTATTGGTTGAACCAGGATATAAAAATAAATATCCACCTCTGGGGCTTATGAAGATTTCCACTTACCACAAAATGAAGGGCCATAATGTGACTTTTGTAAAGGGATATTGTAAGGAGAAACGAGCCAAAAAGTGGGATAGAATTTATATTGCCACATTATTTAGCTTCTATTGGAACTATACTATTAAGACTATCAAATACTATAAAAAAAGTGTTGACGATAAAAACAAGATAAAAATAGGTGGTGTGCTGGCTACAATTATGGCAAATGAGTTAGAGATTGAAACCGGAATAAAACCTATTAAAGGTCTTTTAAATGTCAAAGGGAAGCTAGGCTATAAAAATGATAATATAATAGATACTTTAACACCAGACTATAGTATCCTCGATCAGATTGATTATAAATATCCTGCCAAAGATGCTTATTTTGGATATATGACAAAAGGTTGTAAAAGAAAATGTCCATTCTGTGCGGTTAATATAATGGAGCCAAAGTATATACAGTATATTCCAATGAAAGAGCAAATAAAGAGAGTAAAGAAAAAATATGGAGAAAAAAAAGACTTATTACTTATTGATAATAATATTTTGGCTTCGCCTAATTTTAACAAGATTGTAGATGAAATATTAGAGATGGGTTTTTATAAAGGAGCCAAACTAAACGACAAACTCCGTTATGTAGATTTTAACCAAGGCTTAGACACTAGGTTTCTTACAAAAGCGAAAATGCATCGCCTTGCAGAGCTTCCAATAAAACCCTTAAGAATAGCCTTCGATTATTATAGTCTAAGAAACACTTATATAGAAAAAGTTAAATGGGCTGCGGAATGTGGATTCATTGTTCTTTCAAATTATATTCTTTACAATTATAAAGATACACCTGAGGAACTTTACCTAAGACTAAAAATAAACATTGAACTCAATGAAAAATTTGGGACACAAATATTCTCTTTCCCTATGAAATATGTACCAAATAACCAAAAAAACCGCTTTTATGTTGGCCATAATTGGAATAGGAGATATTTAAGGGGTATTCAATGTATTCTAAATGCAACACATGGTGTTGTTGGGCCTAAAAAGAAATTTTTTCAAGCTGCCTTTGGAAGGAATTTAAAAGAGTTTCGGCGTATTTTGCTTATGCCAGATGACTATATTATATATAGGTCCAAATATGAATCAAACGGAGCTATAGATTGGTGGAATACTTATTCAATATTAACTCCTAAACAGAAAAGAAAATTTCATGCAATAATTTATGAAAACGACTTTAAAAATGGTAGAGACACTAATGATCCAGTTATCAATACTCTTCTTCAGCCCTATCCTATTATAAAAAGTAAAAATTTAAAAGTAGTACATTTGGTTTAGATGGAACCGTTAAAAAGATATTACAAGCAAACTAAAAATATAAAGAGACAAATATTGACAGACATTTACTTCTTTAACAAATGATTCAATTTATTATGCCTGTTTTTCAAGCAGGGATATCTTTGATGCGTAAATAGGAACACCGACCATTAAAAACTTACAAGGGAATACAAAGGGAATTGGAAGATGCTGAGAGTGAAGGAAAGGGGTTGTAGGAAAATTGTATGAAAAAGTGGGTAACTTATTTTTGTAAAAAATGAAATTAAGTACTATATATTGCATAGAATTTTTTTCCATGTACAAAATCTTTTTTCTTGACATTTTTTAAAGATGTGGTATTTTCTTTGAAATACTATGTAAAAAAGGTTTAAAAACCTATAACCTTTCAGCACAGATCACGCCTAAATGAGCTACAAAAAAATAGACACCATTGACAAGTTCATGTAAAATGAGGAAAAGTGAATGGGGTTAATCATTTCTAAAGCTATATTATATAAAAGCGTATTCAATAACTTTTTTTGTTAACTCTGAAGTTTTAGCCATATATAAAATGCAAAAAAACGAACTAATTAATCTACTCGTTTCAAAATCGCTTAAAGTAGCCGATGAACCAATCTTTGATCTTGCTTCTGGCAAAAAAAGTAAGGTTTATATAGACTGTAAAAAAACTACACATAGCGCTCATGGCATGGTACTTATCGGAAACCTTATTTTTGACAGAGTATCAGGTTTGGGTATTGACGCGATAGGAGGGCTTACCCTTGGCGCTGACCCTATTGCTGATGCAGTATCTTACACAAGCCGTATAAATGGACATGACATAAACACTTTTGTGGTAAGAAAAATACCAAAAGGGCATGGACTTAAAAAGGTTATTGAAGGTGATGTTAAAGAAGGTAGCAAGGTAATTATCGTTGATGATGTAGTTACAACAGGGCAATCAACAATTGAGGCTATAGAAAAAGCCAGAGAATATGGATTAAAAATTATAAAAGTAATTGTTCTGGTAGATAGACAGGAAGGTGGTAAAGAAAGTATTCAAGAGAAAGGTATTGATTTTGAATCCATAATAACAAAACAGGAGCTACTCAACGCATATTATGAAAGAACAAATACAGGAGGGACTACACCAGGAAAACTTGCAAAAATGATGCAGTATTGCAATGCTAACCTGGAAAAATCTCCACTATTATATTTTACCCTTCTTTATATATTTCAAATCCTTGAATCAGAATATGACAATCAAGCCATACATAGTGATAGATATGAAAATATAAGATCATCACTTACACCCCTATTATTAGAGTGTATAGACAATCCAGAAAAACCTTTCTTAGAAAAACTTATAAAAGAATTTTGGAAACTGATGAAATGACTTAACAGTAGCTTTATTAAGTAAAATTCCTCAATTTTTATTACGACATTAAGATTAAACTAATCACCATCTCTAAGTATTAAACAAGCAAGAGTATTTACGAACTCCCCAACACACACCAAATCATACATATCCGTTATGAAGATATGTACAAAAAAGTCAAAGGGGTCATTATAGACATGCTGTCCGATAAACGGGTATTTTGGTATATTTAACGAGTTTTAAGCCCGTTAGTATCAATATTTAATTTCCTGGATGTGTAGTGGTTTATGTTCCTTCGGATTTTAAACTTCTGTAGATTGAAAACTCTCTTTTTGATTCATTTATTTTCCACTTCGCCCTATAGATTATGCCAAGGGCAAAATGTGCATCCAGATCATTTGGATTTATTTCTATTGCCTTCCTTAGCGTGTAAATAGCATCTTCCATATTACCTTTTTTCGCATAAGCAATTCCAAGATTATAATTGGCTTCGCCATAATCCGATTTCATCTCAATCGCATGTTTGTATTGATATATGGCTTCATCGATCTGATTTTTATAATCATATGCAACACCAAGATTGTTATAGGCCTTTGCATAAATAGGATTTATCTTGACAGCCTTCTTCCATTCAGCAATGGCATTATCCAAATCACCCAAATGGCGATATACGAGTCCTAAATTGTAATGGGCTTTAGCATGCCTGGGTTTGAGCTCAATTGTTCGGGTTAGTTCTGAGATCGCTTTTTCAGGCATATCTTTTTCTATATAAATTGAACCCAGGTGATAGTGTGCCTCTGCATAATCCTCTTTTATTTCTATTGCCTTTTTAAGAGTAGTTACGGCCTTGTCCACCAGACCCTTTGAATAATATGCAAAACCAAGATTATTATATGCTTTATAGTGCTTCGGATTTTTCTCTAAAACTTTTTCCCATTCTATAACCGCTTCATCTAATAAGCCTTTGTCACTATAGGCGTTTCCCAGGAGAAAATGGAGAAGGCTATTGTCAGGATTAAGCTCAATACCCTTTTTTAACATGTTTATAGCATCTTCGATTAGTCCCTTTTTCAGATATGCAAAACTTGAATTGTAATATGCTTCAGCATAATCTGGCTTGATCTCTATAGCCCTGTTGTAAGCCGCAATAGCTTCATCTGGTAAACCTTTTCTATAATGAACTACTCCCAAATTAATGTATGCTTTCGCATAACCAGGCTCAATTTTCAATGCCTCCTGGAACTCCTTTATAGATTCATTAAACATATTTTTTTTCATATAGATTACGCCCAGATTATAATGGGCTTTTACGTGATCCGGCGTTAATTCAAACACCTTTTGTAATTCTGATATTGCTTCATTTAACATCCTCATCTTAAAATAAGTAATACCAAGGTTATAACGCATATTTGCATCATCCGGAGTAATGGCAACTATATTCTCGTATGTAACAATGGCATCCTCAAACTGTCCTTTTTCATGGAGCACTATCGCTAAATTGTTTAACGTCTTGATATCCTTTGGATCTATTTCAGATGCCTTATTTAATACTGATATTGCTTCATCTAGCATCCCTTTCTTCCTATATGCAATTCCCAGGTTGTAATAAGCCTCCCCGAAGCTGGGTGCAAGGATTGTAGCCTTCTTAAGTTTAGAAATGGCATTATCAATTTGGCCTTGTTCAAGATAGGCCGTTCCAAGATTATAATATGATTCAGCGTAATCAGCATTTGCTTCAATGGCCTTTTTGTAACTTGCGATAGCCTTATCCAATAACCCTTTTTTATAATAAATAATTCCCATGTTATTTAATGCCTGATGATAATCAGGTTTAATTTTAACTGCCTTTTCAAAAGCCATAATTGCATCGTCTGTTAACCCTTTTTTATTATAAAGTAAACCCAGGTTATATTCTGCCATTGCATTGGTTTCATCAACCTGTAGTTTTTTGAATATATCAATTGCTTTATCGATGTTTCCTTGATTGGTATAGATAGTACCCAGATAAAAATATGCATTAATATAATTCTGATCAAGTTCCAGGATTTTGTTAAACTCATCTACGGCTTCAGATACCATTCCTTTATCATAGTAGGCTAATCCAAGATAATAATGACCCTCAATGTTCGATGGTTCATGTTCTAATACCTTTTTCAATTCGTCAATAGATTTGCCTAAATCGTTTTTTGCTTCTTCTTCACCATGCACAAAATTAACTTGTCTTACAATCAAAATGGTAATTATAATTAGAAAGCAAATGTATTTTAGCCTGCGCATATTGTTTCTCCTGTCTTTGCGGTGTCTTAATTTCAAAATGATGGGCATTGCCCGCCCTTATTCAGGAAGAGAGCATTCCCAAATTGTTGTACAGAGTTGTTTTTTTGGAGTGCAGTGACCTTGTCACTGCTTCAATACGCATCATCACGGATGATGCACTCCATATTTATGGCCAATATAGTCGTATTACAACAATTTAGGAATGCTCCCTTCAGGAATGAATATAATGCTTCCGTAACAGAAACTAATTAATGTATTTGCAACTTCTCTATAACTTGTTTACCGGGTTTATCCAAAACATGTTCCTCTGGTTGAGCTGTTTGCGTCTCTGATTCAAATGTAGCAACGGGGAGTTCAGACTTACCGTAAATAGTACGATAAAGGCGATCATGGACAACCTTTTCTTCTGACGGAAGATACAAAGGTGCCGGTATATGTGGTCCTAAAATTTGTTCATTGAACTTGTCAAATCGAAACTCAAAAATTTCAGTAATTATCCTGGCTCTATCTAACTTTAGTCCCTCACTATTTGCAACTTCTAATTTATAGTTCATGGTTTCTTTTGGAATACCAAAAGAATGCACTTTCTCTTTACGTATGGAGACACTACTGAGTTTGTCTAATGGTAAAGCAACTGGCTTACCCATTAAATCCTTCTCTGGCTTTTCAAATGACGACTCAATAGTATATTTCTCAGTCTTTGTTTGAGTAAATTCACCGGGAATTACATCTTTGAGTTTTTTTGTTAATATTTGCTCTGGTATTTCCTTTTCTTTACCAGTTAGTTTTTTTACAAGTAAATCACCCACAAGAAGCTCTTTGAAGGTGTATTCGCTATTCTTGTTCTTTTGTAAGCTGTAGTTTGCATAGATAAGCATTAAGGCCATTATTACGGATAATGCTGTGATAATTTTGCCTGAAGATTGCGGTATTACTATTTTCAGGATATGCAAAAAAATAACAAATAAAAACGCCGAGCAACTGACCTCAATAAGCCCGGCTTGTGATTTTCCTATGAACGTGATGTAAACAAACGCCACTGATAGTAAGAAAAAAGTGATGCATATGTATATTATAGCCCTTCTAAATCTCGTTTTTATTGTCCTCCACTTTAACCTTTTCTTTTCTCAATCCACCTTCCGGTATAGAAAATTGCTATGCCAAGCACCACGCACATTATTTCCATTTTCATAGAATGCTTAACGATACCAAGATAAAGGCCTTCTATTAACAAGAGCATGCCTAAAATTTGAAAAAAATTTTGGAATTATCAGAATTTAGCTCCTTTCAGTCGCTAACTTCTTGGTTTGCTTCGCAAACGAACAACAAATAACGATTAACTATATGATAAAAAAACGACACAGGCATTTGCTTACCCACAAGAGTTGAGTGCTAGGTCCTCTGTAGTGTTATCGTTACATTTCTTCAATTATGCCCTTCCATGAGCTAATTCGGATAGATGTTTTACTCTTTTGACCATATTTGGATGTGTACTTAAAATCTCCATGAGTTTATCAGAGGTTTTAATTTTTACCCCCATCGAACTTAATGATTTAAGTTCATTTTCATCAATTGTACCGCTCATATCTAGATCAACTTGTCTTAATTCTTTAAGTTCATTTGCGGCCCTGGAGGGGTCATTTGCAAAGAAAGCCTTATAGCCTTCGATTTGTTTCAATGACTCCTTTGGTACCCTTGCATTTCCGTATACCAACTTATACAGGGCAGAAGCCATATCGTGAGGAGTGTTTCCGAGTTTTATACTGCCTCGGTCTGCATAGTATTCTCGTATCCTTGATGCATATAATACTAACATGTTTGTAATAAAATATAGGATAAAGGCAACGAGGCCTATCATGGCGGTATTGTTTCCTTCGCGGTTTCTGCTAAACATAAAACTCCAGGCAACATACCATAGTATCATTGGTATCACAGAGAGCATAGTGATGGTTGCTACATCGCGGTTCTTCAGGTGAGAGATTTCATGACCTAATACTGCCTTGAGTTCGCCTCTGTTTAAAAGATTCATAATGGGCTCAGTCACACAGACCCTGCCGTCACTGCCCCATCTGCCAAAGGCAAAGGCATTTGGGATATTCATTCTTGCAATACCGATCCTTGGTTTTCTTATTCCTGCCTTTTGTGCAAGTTCTCCGACCATACTATGCAATTCAGGAGACTCTGTCTCGGAGACATATTTTATGCCCATTGACCACTCTACCATCTTTGGCCCCATCATATACTGAACAAGAGTTATACCACCAGCAAGAATAGCATAAAACATAAAACCCGAAACGCCCATCATGTGGGCTATCATCACGATTACTGCGTAAACTATACCAAACATCACTGTTAGTAAAAGATAAAGTCTTAATCTTAACCACATTTTTATCTCCTTATAAATTAGTTCACTTCCCGCCAAAAGACATGTCGGGCAGGCGTTCACTAATCCTGACCTGTCCCTGATTTTCATCAGGACAAGCTCTAGGACAGGTTTATTGCATTACGCCAGTCCGAATTCCCTGGACGGCACCCTTATCCCTTTTCAATTAAATTAACGCCCTCTAGGCGGACTACGATTGCCAACAGTAGCGGAATGGCTTCAGCCTTCCAAGGTCACGGGCTTACTAACAAAAAGATGGTTATACGAACGTTCAAATTGGTATTGTATCCGTTGTGTGTGGAGGTTTGAAAACCTCCGCTACAGGTATAATAAAAGGCTAAAGTCTTAAAATGAAAATTCCCATATAATTATTATATTATCATATAAACCTTTGTCAATATTATAGAATCTTTTTAAATCATTTCTGCTACTTCAATCGCTCTTAAAAGCCCCTTTGCCTTATTAAGAGTTTCCTGATATTCCCTTTCAGGAATCGAGTCAGCAACTATACCTGCACCAGCTTGAATATATGCATCCTTACCATCTTTTAAAATAATGGTTCTAATGGTAATACAGGTATCCATGTCTCCAGAGAAATTTATATAACCTACCGCGCCACCATAGGGACCACGTCGAGTGGGTTCCAACTCATCTATTATCTCCATAGCCCTTATCTTTGGAGCGCCAGATAATGTGCCCGCAGGCAAACACGCCTTTAAACTGTCAAAGGCATTTTTACCATTAGTTAATTTTCCACTAACGCTGGATGTGATATGCATAACGTGAGAGTATTTTTCTATTACCATCTCTTCGTCTATTATGACGCTACCGTATTGAGAAACCCTTCCAACATCGTTTCTTCCCAGGTCAAGCAGCATAATGTGTTCAGCACGTTCTTTGGGATCGGATAACAGTTCTCTTGCTAATAACTCATCTTCTTCTATTGTGCGCCCACGCTGTCTAGTTCCGGCGATGGGTCTTACATTAACGCTTCCGTTTTCCACCTTTACCATTACTTCTGGAGATGAGCCTATTAGTTCAAGGTCTTTCATTTTTATATAAAACATATACGGAGAAGGATTAATAACCCTTAACGTACGATATACATTAATTGGTTTAGCAATTATTTGTGTTTGCAGACGTTGCGAAATAACTGCTTGTATTATGTCGCCTGCACGAATATATTCTTTACATATTTCTACCGCTTTTGTGAAATCGCTTCTTTCAAAATTCGATGAGAATCTTATGTTTACCTCTCCTTCTTCGGTTATGTCATCGCTAAATGCCATTACTGGGGTGCGAAGTTTTTTTATAACATAATCTATCTTATCAATTGCATCCTGATAGACATCTTTAATATCTCTACCGTCTAGATAAGCGGCACACAGCACTTTTATTGTTTTATTTAAATGGTCAAATATTATTATTTCGTCGTAAAACATGAAATGCATATCTGGCAGGTTTAAGTCGTTTGTTGTTGTGTTTGGTAGATTTTCGACATAGCGAACTGAATCATAGGATATATATCCCACTGCCCCACCGAAAAAATTTGGTAAACCAGTAATGCGTACTGGTGAAAATTTACTTATCTGTTTTTCCAGTTCATTGAAGGGATCGGCAGTTTCAAAACGCGTAATTTCTTCGTTGTTAAAGATCTCTACATTAGACCCTTGACATTTGAAACCTAAAAATGGATTACTCCCTAGAAAGGAATATCTCGCTATCTTTTCACCACCATCTGCACTTTCCAGGAGGAAGGCATAATCTGCATCTGAAACTTTCTGAAAAGCAGACACAGGAGTCAGCGTATCCGCAAAGAGTTGACGATATACTGGTATTATGTTTCCTTTCTTTGAAAATTCCTTAAATTCGTCAAATGCTGGGTGGTATCGAGTTTTCATAACTTGTAAATTTTACTTGACTTTATGGTTTTTCTCCATAAAATAAAAAAAAGCAAATTTAGCAAATATTTTTCGCCGATTAAACAGATAATATCTGTTGGAATCTATAATGTCAAGGTAAGATACTAAAATCCCCCCTTAATCCCCCTTTGTTAAAGGGGGGATTTAGTAAAAGGGGGAGATAGGGGGATTTGTCCTTTTTAAATGTTTTTCTCTAACATTAGCTTAAATTTACATTTATTTATTATAAATGTGGAAGCGAAAAAATAAACAACAAACAGACGTAGTAGTTGAAGAAACTCCTTCTTCGAAAGAAGAACAAGAGGTTAGTGAAGTAGCTGAAGAAGCGCCTTCTACAGAAAAACAGCAGGTTGGCGAAGTAGCTGAAGAAATTCCTTCTTCAAAAGAAGAACAAGAGGTTAGTGAAGTAAGCGAAGAAGCGCCTTTTACAGAAGAAGAATCTCCTTATGGTGTTTTTGTTTTTGGCAAAAAGGTTAAAGGTAGTTTTAAGAAATTTATAACTGCGTTATTTACAATTTTTATATTACCACCCACTATATTATTTGGACTATTAGTAGTAACAAGTGTTGTGCTGCTTGCCTTCCCTTTGATCTCCGTTGCCCTGCCAATAGTGTTGATTGCCTTATGTATTCTTCTTATAGCACTCCCTGTTGTGGTGCCTTTTATTACGGTTATCTCACTTATTACGGGCAAAGGAAAAGTACACTTTGGTTTAAAGAATAAAAAACTTGCAATAAAGATACTTGGTATAACATTTCCTCCCCATGCAGGTCGTTAGTATCATCATTACAACTTGATACAGTAGCCGGTCGGTTGGTGATGGGGAAGAATTTGTTTCAAACAAAAACATAAGATTTTATATAGTTACCTGAAAAAAGTAATACTTCATTGAATAATACCATCCTTCCAACTATAATATATTTAAACCGAAATAACTGTTGATTTCCCTACGCAAATTCTATATATTGTATTTTAAATTATTATAGATACAATATTTAGAAAGAAGAATTTTATTATGGGGAAACCATATCTAGACATAAGACATAATTTTTAACAGATTAGTTACTGCTTATGTAAACTATCGAGCAGTTTGTTTTGCTGAGTTCAATAAATAATCAGTACCAAAAAAACTATAATTCATAGAATAACAGAGGTTTAAAGTGGAAAAAAATTTTGAACCAAAAGGTGTCAAAAAGAGGCATTTTTCTAAGAAATGGCTGTTTCTCATCATACCTATAGTACTGTTGGTCATACTTATAGTAGCGGGGCGGAGGTTAACGTGGAGAGAGATTGAGGCTGATGAGGTTGCCGTGATCATCAATAATATTACAGGCAATATAAGAACCATAGACCGTGCTGGCGCTGTAATTTATTATCCTTATATACAGGATTTGTTTATCCTTGACAAGAGTGAGCAATCAGCCAATATGCTTGCATCGAATATATCAGCAAACTACCCTCAGGGTAATCCTGTTATCCTTAAGACGCGGGATGGAGGTGATGTAAGTCTCGACCTGATCTGTCAATATAGAATAATCTCAAAAGTAGCTGATACAGTCGTTCAGAATACGGGCATAGGCGATAAAATTATAAAGGAAACATGGATATGGGACTATGCAAAAACTATCTGCCGATATGAATTTGGGGAATTAAGAATAGACGAATTTCCTGATGCTAAGAAAAGGGATGCAAAGACACAGGAAGCAAAAGAAGAGTTAAATAGACTATTAATGCAACATGGAATATTTATAACATCTTTAAACTTTGTTGATTATCGTTATTACAGGGAATATGCGGAGAAGATTCAGGAAAGAAGGATTGCTGATAAAGAGGTTCAAGAACAGTTTCGCAGGGGAGAAGCGGCCAAAGAGAATCAGGCAAGGGTAGTTACTGAAGAAACAAAAAAGTTAGAGGTCGCGGTATCCAGATTCAGAGGTCAATTATACAATATGGAGATAGAAGCAAAGGCAAAAGCCGAAAAAATTAAACAGAAGGGCATTGCGTATCTGCTCAAGGCAAAGCTGGATGCTGATGCGGAATACGAAAGATTAAGAAAGCAGGCAGAGGCAATACTTGCCGTCAGAGAAGCTGAAGCTGCAGGTATCCTTGCGTTGAGAAATGCGCTTGAAGGCGAGGGAGGCCGCAATCTGGTCAAACTGGAATATGCAAAGAGATTGCGTGAGGCAAGCGTAATAGGAACACCAGTCTTAAGGGCTGCAGAGGAAATACCACAACTTAGAATAAGGGAAAGAGAAAAGGCGCTTCGGGAACTTGAAGCAATGCCGCCACAGGTAGAAGAGGGGAAGAAACCTCTTGAAGTGCAGAAAAAAACTCCTGAAGAGAAGTAGAAGGGACATTAATACCTTAATAAAAATATTTTGACCAGTATCAGGAGAATGACATAATGGGAAAGTTTTTCGCAAGATATTTCATACCTTTAAGTATAGTGGCGGGCGTAATCTTTATTGTACTCGGCATAAGGCTAGCTACCATTAAGGTTGGGGTTGGCCAGATAGGGGTCAAGACCGTAATATGGGGTGTTAAGAGAGGTGTTGTGCAAAAAGACTTTAAACCGGGCTGGCACAGGTATATAAGGCGAGCTGAAACCTGGGCCTTATTTGACGGCACCGTACAAACATTTAACCTGACAAGAGAAGCGCGTACACCAGATGGTAAGATTGAATCCAGGGAGTTGCCTATAAGAACTGCAGATGACTATGATGTTACAGTAGATATAATTGTAAAATATCAAATAGAGAAGGGAAAGGCACACAAGATTAGGCAGGAAATCGGTCCGGGTGATAGATATAAAAGCTTTTTATTAAGTGATGTTCTTGAAGTGGCAAGAAACGTGTTAGGAAAGATGATTGAAAAAGACCTTTATAACCCTGACGAGAAACGCAGAAGAGCCGAAGAGGCAAAGCAGTTACTTGCAAGCAGGGTCAAGTCACGATATATTGACGTAATAGAATGGCTTATATTAGACATGAGGTTCGACGCTCAGCTAGAGAGAAAAATCAAAAATGTTAAGCTCGCAGAATTAGATGAACTACTAAATATCTCGAAGGAGCGTGCTGTCAACCAGAGAGGCATTACCCAGACCATAGACGCTACCACAGAAGCCCTTGCGGAAAAGATACGTTCTAACAAGGATGGGCAAATCGTAGCGCTAGATGCAGGAATGACAACAAAAGTTACCGAAATTCTTGCTGACGCTAATAAATTTCTAATAGAAAAGAAGGCGGAAGGAGACCTTTATAAAGAGGAAAGACGAGCAGCGGGCCAATTACTCGTTGCAAGGGCAAAGGCAGAGGGTGAAAGATTGCGAAGAGGGGCCATGACAGGTGCGGGTGGAGACTTAATAGTAGCGCTTGAAGCTGCCAGGAACGTAAACCTGGGGGATGTGATAGTGTCAACCCAGCAAATTGACCTTTTAGACATAGAAAAAATGATAGAAAAATTAGGGGCAGGAAAAGAGAGAAAACCTTTGAAAGAGATAGAGGGAGAGAAAATAAAATTGAGAAAGAAGTCGGAGAGAGAAGATTTTTTCAAACTACCAAGAAAAATGCCTGAAGGTTTGGAACTACCTGATGATTTGAAAACGGAACTTGAACATGCTAGACCGGAATTGCCTGATGAATTTGAAACGGAAATTAAAGATGCCAAACCGAAGGTATCTGATGAGTTAGAAACGGAATTTAAAGACACTAAACCGGAAGTGCCTCAAGAATTGCAAAAGGAAATTGATAAGGAATGGGAAACCCTTACCGAAGAATATCCGGTATCTCAGTAGCGGAAGGCTTTAGCCTTCTATTATCATATAGCAATTATGGAAACCTGCCCGCCAAACAAACCGTCGGGTAAAAAGGTTTCCACTACGTCTTAATAAATAACAACGCTTTTAGTAAGAACTTTTAAACATTATATCATACCTGGCAATATCGATGGGGCTTACGCCCGAAATTATTTCTTCAAAAGTCTTTGTATCTCCACTCTTAAGCCGCCTTACTGAAAAATCAAAACTCGTGATCATACCAAAATTTTTACTATATACTTTCATAACAAACGAAGCAAGATAAAAGTCGTTTTTTGAATTGTTTTTGATCTCTCCTGTTACAGTAGAGGATGTGCCGAAGCTGGTAAAAGAAACCTTCCCTGCATAAAATCCCCCACCTATATCCTCGAATCCTTTCAATTCCTCTGGAGTTCCCCTTTTTCCTTCATCAAATATTAATTCTTCTAAATCTTTTGGCGCTGCCTCTTTTGTTTCTGCCTTTGCAACCTGCAATTTTCTCTCAATCATCTTGATTGTTATTTCACCCGTGTCCGAAACTAATGGCGTTTCAGTAGAGAAGATGGAATATTTAGCAATTTTTTTGGTTTCCGCTCCTGCTATTATTTCTTCAAATGTTTTCGTACTATTAATTTTAAAACCCTTAACGGAGAAACCATGACCTCCCAAAATGACGTCTTCTTCGTTATAAGCCAGAACTTTAAAATCTGCAATACTATAATCTCTGTCAGATTTGTTCATTATTTCACCGCTTATGTAAGTAGATGAACCAAATGGTTTGAGCTTTAAGTTTTTGATAAAGAACCCTCCTCCTATATCTATAAATCCCTTCATCTCAGAAACTTCTTCAGTCGGTATTTTTGCTTCTTCTGTAGAGGCTTCCGAGAGTACAACCTTTTCTTTAATTTTAGCTTCAGGCTCCTTTTCAGTTATTTCTTCTGTCTTTTGTACTAGAACCCCTGATTCCAGTTTACTTAATCTGGCATTTAGTTCTTCAATACCACTTGTAAGAAATTCATGAGATGCCTGTTTCTTAAGATTTTCTTGCATAGCCAGAATTACTTTTTCCTGATTATCTAACTTTTCTACCAGGTTATTAATAATCCCCTGCTGCTCATCTATAGCCTGCATCAGGGTTTCTAATGGTTTCTGAGCAGTTTTATATATCCTTTCAAGTACTGCCGTCTTAACTTCCTGGTCCTCCAATTTCTTTGCCATCTGAGAAAACCTTTCTTTAAACACATTCAATGTTCCTTCAAATGATTTTATTGCACTTTTTACACCAGACACCGAACCCGTTCTTTCAATCTTCTCAACCTTGGCATTGAGATCGGCTATTAAATTTTCTATATTAGCGATACTTTGGTTGAAATCTGCGGTTTGTTTGTCTCTGGCCTCAAGCTCACTCTCTAAATTTGAAAGCCTTTTGTTCAAATCACTAATAGCTGTCACCCAGTCACCTAAAGATTTTTCAAAATTTCTCAAATCCTCTAAAACACCTGAAAAACCATTAGTACATGGGAAAAAGAACGTTAAGATAAAGATGCAAATAATAAGCTGTTTCTTCATATGCGTTTCTCCAATAGTATACACCCTTTATATTTGAGGGATGTAAAATGTATAATATTTATTATAATCAAATATACACCAAAGTATATTAAGACGCAATCAAAAAGAAAAAAGTTCGTAGTTTCTGTTGCGGGAAGACAATATTGTGTACTTAGTGTATCGCAAATCGCTCAATATATTTTATTAATTGCAAACCATCTCTGCGTATTATTCTTGAGGTTGTTTATTATTACTTTCATATATTGTTCAAATTGAAATCTGGGTTGCCATTCTAATATTTTTTTAGCCTTATCAGTGTTAAATCGATATTTTTTATCTGTCAAACTTACCATCCACGGTTTAAAGAAATAACTCTTTCTTAATAATGAATATGTATTACTTATAGTATATATACAAATCCATACAAGCCACTTCGGCAGATGTATTAAGTTTAATTGTTTACCATAAATCTCATTGAAGATAAGACTGTAAAGTTTATTATTTGAGACGTGGTCTTCCTCAGACAAGATAAATATAGAACCAGAGACTATTTCTTTAGTCATAAGCATAGACTTCTCAAAGGCGTCGAGTACATCCTCAATATGTACGTAAGATATACCGCCATCTCCCTTTCCAGGCAAAATTCTATAACCAAAACATCTTCGCCAGATAAAGGCGATTTGATTTGCAAGCGGTATAGATCTGCAATCTTGAGAATATACTGCCGTAAGGCTGAAGATTGTTACTTTTATCTTTTCCTTATATTCTGATAAGATTTTTTCTGCTGCAATCTTTGAATTTCCATAATATAGTAACGAGCTTAAGGCGGAATCTTCATTCAGTTTATCATCACCCATAGTAGGTTTAAATACTACTGTGCTACTCGTAAAAACAAAGTTATTCACATTAAAATTAATCAAGTTGTCCAGTAAGTATCTAGTTCCATTTTCATTGGTTTCACGATACATCTTATTTTTTCTGTTTGACATGTCATAATATGCTGCCAGATGAAACACATAATCAATTTTTCCAGAAATTTTTTCTTTTATTTCACTAAAGGTTTCATTTAAAAGTTTCTTGTCTGAGATATCAGCTTTATACCATAAGACCCTGCTATCTCTATCTTTATGTAGTACTTTATCGACGCCTATAATATTATATTTCCTTATCAATCGGGCAATCAAAGCAGTGCCAATAAAACCACTAGCACCCGTAATTAAGACAACTTCATTGGTCATTTTAATAATAGGCTTGACATATTAAGAAACATAATATATCATCAAAATTCATCTGAATTATTAGAAGAATTGTTTCGTGAGGGGCTTTTTAAATTTGTGTTTTAGACAAATTTTCTTATTAATTATTAAATTGTATGTTTGTTTTCGTGGGTTTAATGTTGGGGAAGACGATAAATTATTGTGACGGCAAAAAGGGCTTTTCATGTTCCGTTTTTTGGTGAAAGAGGCCCTTCTGCCGTCAATTGACGAGGGGGAAAGGAGAAAGACCCTCGTCGTCAGGATGAGTACGGCAAAGCCCGATTACGCTGTGACAGCACACGGGAGGGCGAGGCTTGAAGTAACGGAGATGAAGGCTCCGGCCACATTTACCCCCGTACTCATCAAATTATCGAAAAAAACAAATTTTTAATAGAAAATTCTTCTTTTTAATTTAATTATTTTCTCTCGGTATTATTACTCAGTCTTTTAACCTCACCTTTTAATGCCTTACTCAATACCATAAGTGCAATCTCACTATCTGATCTTCGTTTATAATACGGAGAATTCTTTGCTTTTCTCAATTCTTGAATCATCTCTTTGATATTATCATCCCTTTTTTCATTATAATATATCTGTAAACACTTACTCATGTCCAACCTTTCATCAAATCTATTTAAGTCAAATCAAGTCACCTTAAGTTTATGTGCGTCATTTAACAAAAAACATAACCCTTGTCAAGAAAAAAATACAATATTTTGCATATTTTTTTATTTGCTTTACAATATGTTGTAAAAAAGTATCCAAAATGTCCGAAAAAAGATTTTGTAGGCTGAAAAAATCTTTTGTCTTGAATTTAGAAATTCGGTCATTTGGGTTTTAGCCGTTTATTTTAAAAATGGGTTATGGACTTAACTCACCTTAAACAATTTTAACTCTTAAGACATTATATACTTATATGATTTCATTGAGGTAATAATATTTAAGCGATAATTATATTTAAAATCAAGTAGTTAAGAACAATGTCGGTGAGCAGAGTCAATAATATATTTTAAAATTATTGTCCGTGTATCCGCCCGAACGACCCGGCGCAGGCGGATGTAGTCGGGCAGGCATCTGTGGAAATCTTTGTCCTATTAATTTAATTTTGTCTTTAGTGTTTTAATAGCTTCTGCAACAAGTTTGGATGCTAAAACTCTTTCGTTATCCATTCTTGAGCTTCCCTTAATCTTGATAGTCCAAACAGTTTCATTCGTAGTTACATCTATACACCTTGCCACAAACGAAACTCTATTTCTTAATGATACAGTTAAGCCTGAGAGTAAAGTCTTGTAAGAAATGCCAAATCTCTCGACCTTTCCAACAACTACAGCATCAACACCTAATGACTTTCCCAAACTCAGATAGTTTCCTGTGTTCGAAATGTCTTCTTGACTTAAATTCTTTAATTTTATATCTTTTTCTAATGCTCTTCTGCCCAAGACTACATATCTTTCCCATTTTGCTAATTCTCTAGCAGTTATGTCTGCAAGAATATTCCCTGCTTCCGGACTTATAATAGAACCTGAGAAGTCAGGTTTGTTTTTCTCTTTGTCCTGTGGCGATGTTTCGAACATAATTACTGAAATTTTTTGAATCTCATTATGCGGGAAATTCTTGTTAATGTCGATCTCAGAAACCTTTTCTATTGCTGTACATCCGGATAGAAGTATGAATAACAGTACGTATTTCTTCATAATTATTATCATAGCAGTTCACATTCCATGTGTCTATTAATAAGTATGCAGAAAATCCTATAGTTTGAAAAAATTAAAAAATTGTTTAAAAAAATGATTTGAAATTTTAGAGATTTTTGCTTTAATACTCGTTTTGGTTTAAATAGTAAAAGCTATAATCGATGTATTCTTGTGCTCACTCATTGCTGAAAAGAGGGTTGTGATGTTAGCTTTTTATATTTTTAAGAGAGGTTAAGATATGAGCTTTTTAATTACTGTCGTAACAATGTTTTCATTTTGGATACTTCTTTCAGGAGAATTTACCTTTATCCTTATAACTTCAGGGATCGTAGCAAGTCTTATTGTCGCATACCTTTCACATGATGTTTTTATAGGGAAGGCTGATATAAAAGTTGAAACTGGAAGGGTGCTCAGGTTTATTAAGTATCTGCCCTGGTTGCTGTGGGAAATTATCTTAGCAAATGTTGAAGTTGCATATCTTGTCCTTAGCCCAAAGATGCTGATAGATCCGCAGCTTGTCCCTTTCAAAACCGAACTAAAGACAGACCTGGGGATAGTAACCCTTGCCAACTCGATAACGCTTACACCCGGTACGGTAACAGTTGAGGCAAACAAGGAAGAATTTATCATCCATGCAATCTGGCAAAAATCAGCCGAAGGCATTATCAGCGGAGAAATGCAACGAAAGGTAAGGGATATAGAGGGAGAAGAGAGTGTTTGATATTGCAACAGTTGCAGTAATATTAGCAATTATGTTAACGCTCTATAGAGCAATAAAAGGACCAACAATATATGACAGGGTCCTTGCAGGAAATGCGATAGGTACTAAGGCTGTAGTCATTTTAGTGCTTATTGGATTCGTATATGGCCGTCCCCATTTTCTTGATTTAGCTTTGGTTTATACATTGATAAACTTTATTGCAACAATAGCTTTTCTTAAATATAGAGAAATGGGGAGATTGGATTAGGGATTGAGACAGGGGACTGACCCTATTTACGGCCCCCGCTTCTTGCTTTCGCAAGAAAGCAGCGGGGGCGTAGAATAGGGTCTGTCCCCGTAAGACCAATGGATATTAGAACAATAATAACCGGAGTTTTTTTAGGTATAGGATGCTTCTTTATTATCGTAACCTCCATCGGTATTGTGAGGTTCCCTGACTTTTACTCCAGGTTACATCCTGCAGGGAAAGCCGATACCGTCGGACAGGCGCTTGTCCTTATAGGTCTGGTGATATATGAGGGGGTTTCATTGATTAGTGTTAAACTCATACTCATAATAATATTCATATATATTGCAAGCCCGACAGCAACACATGCTGTTGCACAGGCTGCATTTTTAAAAGGGGTTATACCCTGGAAGAAAAAAGAGAAATAATAGAAAACAAATGTAGAATATTATGGTCTCAACAAGTAAATCAATAAAATATAGACTAGATGAAAAAAGTTTTTGAGTTAGTAAAAGGAAACATCATTACACATGACAGTAAGTCGATTGTAGTTCCCTATAAAACTTATTTTCACTATGATGAAGGTTTTTCAGGCGTTCTTGATACAATATTTAATGCTTCAGGCGACCTGCCATTCTCAGATGCAAGGGAAAAGGCTGAAGAAATTGCATATAAGCATGGATATGTAAAATATCCTGGAATGAGAGAAAACGGATCAATATATCCATATAATGGAATAATTGTCTCTGGAGATTATTTAAACAAGAAATCATTAATTTTTATTGTTTCTAATGATTTTACTGGCAATAGGAAACCTGAAAATACAGATAAAGTCTATATTGACAATGATGATGGAAGTTACATTGATGCTAAATCTATTAGAGAGACTGTTAAATCAGCTCTAAGTTTAGCGGAGGAGCATAATTTAAGATTAGCAGATAAGAATTATAGAAGATTGCCAAGTGAGCGTATTTTTGATTCTGTAATATTTTCAGCAATAGGAACTAATCAATATAAAGTACCCCTGGATGTATCGGTCAGAAATATAGTCAAAACTGTAAAAGAGAATATACTAGAAAAAAAATCTTTAAAAAAAGTGAGTTTAATCCTTCATAGCGAAAATAAATATTTGCAAGCGATGGAAATTGTTAAATCAATAATGGAAAAGTGATCATTGTTAATATCCCAAAAAATAATGTAATGAATAAATACATAAATAATGGACTTATATTAACAGTCTTTTTAATACTTAGCTGCGCTGTGCTATGACACATCCATGGTATTACAAAAATGATTGATATTTTACTGCTTCTCATTTTATTGGTCTGCGCTATTTTTGCAGTTTTTATGAGAGACTTGCTAAGTGCGGTTATTATACTTGGCGTATACAGCTTTATAATGGCGACTGTTTTCACCAAGTTGAATGCTGTTGATGTTGCCTTTACTGAGGCATCTGTTGGAGCAGGGATTACTTCTGTATTAATGATCGCAGCGCTGAGCAGGGCAAAAAGATATGAGTACCATTATACAAAAGAACAAAGAAAAAGGCCTTCAGCCTTGTTTTTGAAGATAATGTCTCTCTTTTTTGTAATAATTACAGGGGCAGTCCTGGTGTATGGAACGATTGACATGCCCACGTTTGGAGACCCTGAAGCGCCTGCAAGTAAACATGTATCGCCAAGATATATAGAGGAATCCTATCATGAGACCGGGGTTAAAAACTTTGTTACCGCTGTGCTTGCAAGTTACAGAGGATACGATACACTCGGAGAAACAACCGTAATTTTCACCGCCGGCATAAGTGTTATATTGCTACTGAGGAGATGGAAAAAAGATTGAATATTGATGATTGTTGATTGGTTATTGTGGAAAAAGCATGGATGCTAAAGAGCTAAAGAAGAGAACAAAAGAATTTGCTCATAGATGTGTTAAACTTGCTATAACATTACCTAAAACCGATTTGGGAATCCATATAAGAAAACAACTAATTCGATGTGCTACATCTGTTGCAGCTAATTATCGCGCGACTCTTTTAGCCCAAACAAAGGCTGCTTTTATATCAAAAATAAGTATCGTAATTGAAGAATCAGACGAATCTGAATTTTGGTTAGAATTTGTTATAGATGAAAAATTAATACAAAAAAAGAGAGTCTTACCACTTTTCAATGAAGCTCAT
The DNA here is from genome assembly GCA_001723765.1 of Candidatus Scalindua rubra. Classification (GTDB taxonomy): domain Bacteria; phylum Planctomycetota; class Brocadiia; order Brocadiales; family Scalinduaceae; genus Scalindua_B; species Scalindua_B rubra. The sequence continues at coordinate 5,242 of MAYW01000052.1, read as the reverse complement.
GAATTAACCTCTATTTTTGTTTCAACAAGAAAAACAGCTCAGAAAAGAAAATAAAGTTAAAATCAATCTACAATCGACAATCATCAATATTAAATAGTCAATTGATTGGCGTCTTTGCGGTGAACTTTAAGAACAACCCATGAAAGAGCATATTATAGTACGAACTGTTTCCAAATTTTTTAGCCCATTCATCCAATTGTATGCATTTTATGTTATTGCTCATGGTGACCTCGGTCCTGGCGGTGGTTTCCAGGGGGGTGTAATTTTGGGCGCAAGCATAATCTTATATATAATTGCATTTGGCATGGATGAAGGCCGGAAGAGGATATCGCAGAAATTTAGCGATATTTTTGTATCAACAGGTGTTTTGTTATACGCGGTGATTGGGTTGCTTTGTATATTAGCAGGAGGGGCGTATCTGGAATATGCAGAACTTCCTTTAGGTTCGCATCATCTTGCAAGCCATTTAGGTATCTATGGCATTGAAATAGGCGTAGGGATCACAGTTGCTTTTGTGATGATAACAATATTCTTTGAGACGGCGAAGAAAGAAAGTGAGCAGTAGGCCTTTTTAATATTTTCTGACTTTTTTTCAGTAGTGTCCGGTTAGAAATTTGCGTACGCGGCTTTTGGTCATACCCGAACGTTTCCCCGTTTTAACGAGGACAAGCTTATCGGGTATCCAGAGGCTCGTCCATCCTAGATTCCCGCTAAAGCTTGTCCTCGCATGCTTTAAGCGGGGAACATGCGGGAATGACAATTTCGAGTCTGTCATTCTCAACTTGATTGGGAATCTAACAAATATGGAAATTCCTATGCTATCAAGAGTTAGGCCGCTAATTGCGACAAAACCAAACAATTTAACCTTTCTATGTCATTCCCGCAATCTGTTGAGCGGGAATCTAGAATTATATGATTACAAGGACAACCATATTCCCATTCACCGATCGGGGTCGAGGACAGGTTTCATGGGAATGACATAGAACAATATTGAGATTCCTATACATGAACATAACGACCAACATGTTGTCGATATTTTATAAGTTTTTTTTTGCGAAGCTGAGCTTAGCTCTGCAAAAAATTTACGATTTAAATCCCCCTTAGTCCCCCTTTTCTAAAGGGGGAGATAGGGGGATTGGGAATCCCAAATCGCTGCCTGTCGGCAGACAGGGTAATTCGTAAATCTAAAATTCTTATTCTGACTCGTTCGGGTTAGTCAATCATGATTGATGTAATTCATCTTATCCAGACTAAATATTACTATCTAGTAGTCATAATCCTCATGATGATAGGACTTTATACAACGATAGCTATGAGGAATCTTATAAAAAAGGTTATAGGTATAAATATCTTTCAGATCTCAGTCTTTCTGTTTTATATTGCAATATCTAAGGTTAAACAAGGAACTGCTCCTGTATTATGGGATAAGGCTGTTGTTTACGATAATCCTCTCCCTCATGTGCTTATTCTTACCGCTATAGTTGTTTGTGTAAGCACAACTGCAGTTGCTCTTGCCCTGGTAGTAAATATTCATAAAGAATATGGAACGATTGAAGAAGACAGGATCCTGGAAAAGCAAAAACTAGGATATCAACAGGAGCAGCATAGCATAGAATGAAAACCATTCAAGATTTACCGATCCTCGTAATAGTCATTCCGCTTATCTTTGCGATTATAATCCCGCTAGTGGGTAGATTAAACAGACTTCTCCCATGGATTATTGCAACGACCGTAACTTTCTTTTGCTTTTTAATCTCCATTTCCCTTCTTATTACTGTCCTGGATACAGGAACGATAAGTTACTGGTTAGGCGGTTGGGAACCGCCCTGGGGAATAGAATATGTGATTGATTACCTAAATGCATTTGTGCTGGTAGTCGTTTCATTTATTGCCTTTATTGTTTCTTTTTATTCAAGAAGAAGCGTAGAGATGGAGATAAACGAAGACAAGATACCAACATTTTACTGCATATATATACTTTTTATCACAGGACTCATGGGGGTAGTCGTAACGGGTGATATCTTCAATATATATGTATTTTTAGAGATTTTATCTCTTGCAGGGTATGCCCTGATTGCCATCGGAAGGAAAAGGGAGGCCCTTATAGCAAGCTATAACTATCTTATATTAGGCACCATTGCTGCCACATTTATACTAATCGGTATCGGTTATATTTATATGGCAACAGGCACCCTTAACATTGGCGATCTACAAGAAAGATTACCAGCATTATATCGTTCAAAGATGGTATTAGCTGCCCTCGCATTTTTCACGGTAGGCCTTAGTCTGAAACTTGCCTTATTCCCATTACATACCTGGCTCCCCGGCGCCTATACATATGCCCCCACAGTTGTGAGTAGCATAATGGCTGCAACAGCGACAAAGGTTGGTGCTTATGCAATGTTAAGGATCATGTTTAGTGTTTTTAAAATAGAGTTTGATATACACTTTGTCCCTATTGCAAATATATTAATTGTTATCTCTTCGATCGCCATAATTGCAGGTTCTGTGCTTGCCATTGTACAGACAAATCTTAAAATGATGCTTGCGTATTCAAGCATCGGGCAGATAGGATATATAGTCCTGGGCGCCGTCCTGGCCAATCAGGTAGCAATGACCGGAAGTATTATGCATATACTGAATCATGCGTTGATGAAGGGAGCATTGTTTATGGTTGTAGGCTGTGTTGTTTACAAGACGGGTATAGAAGATATTTCAGGATTAAGGGGGATGGGTAAAAAGATGCCGTTCACAATGGCCGTTTTTACCATTGCAGGGCTATCTATGATGGGCGTCCCTCTTACAGTTGGCTTTGTCAGTAAATGGTATATTGCTATCGGCGCTCTGAATGCTGACTTGTGGCACCTTATTCCCGTAATAATTATAGGTTCTCTGCTTTCGGCAGTATATTTCTGGAGAATTATCGCAAATATATACTTTCCTGAAGAATTACCAGAACACGAATTACAAAATACAGACGGTGGAGCCAAGATTCCAGACCACGAGCCCAAGGACATAAATCATCATCCAGTAATCCATGACACATATTCTGAAGCGCCCTGGAGTATGCTGGCGCCAACGATGGCCCTTGCCGTGCTTTGTATAGTTTTTGGAATTACCGCCACATCTCCTATATCTATAGCGGCAAAGGCTGCAGTTATGCTATTGCAGTAATGATTTACGATTTAAAAAAAATAATCACACAAAGGCACGAAGACACAAAGAATAATGACTGAAAACTCCTAACAAGAAGTGTTATCACGCAAAGACGCAAAGAGATATAATGCTTTTAACTTTAATTTGTTTTTTTAAATCTTGTTATCTTGGCGATCTCTGCGGCTCTGCGTGAGGAATTAGTAATTTAAAGTAAAAAAAATAATGGAAACAGTTTATTCTTACATACCTTTTTATGCAATAGTGGTGTCGTTATGTGCGATTGTCCCTATTGCAATATTCAGAAATCATCCAAATCTGAGGGAATTGAGTACGATCCTGGCCTCTTTCACTAAATTTGGCTTGATCGTTTCCATGCTTCCCACGATACTTGACGGAAAGATTATAAAATGCACTGTTGTAACAGTAGGTCCGGGACTTGATGTTAGTTTCCGGGTTGATGCCATGGGAATGTTCTTTGCCCTTACGGCATCCTTTCTCTGGATGATTACATCATTTTATTCCATAGGATATGTAAGAGGCACAAATGAACACGCGCAAACAAGATATTTTATATTTTTTGCAGCTGCAATGTCTTCAGCTATCGGTGTTGCGTTTTCCGCAAACATGTTTACAACTTATGAATTTTATGAAGTGCTTACACTGTGTACATTTCCCCTTGTCGCACATAAACAAACGATGGAGGCGCTCAGGGGCGCAAAAATATATTTTATTTTTCTCTACGGCACTTCTATAGCCTTTCTATTAAGCGCCCTCCTCTTTACATATTATCTCACCGGTACTCTTGATTTCTCAAACCAGGGTATTATGAAATATGCATGGATAAAAGGAGTTAACGACATTTTTATTATCGTTACTTTTGGTCTCTTCATAGCAGGGATTACAAAGGCTGCTATGATTCCCTTACACGCGTGGCTCCCTCATGCCATGGTTGCCCCTACACCTGTGAGCGCTCTTTTACATGCAGTGGCAGTTGTTAAGACAGGGATTTTTGTTGTTATAAAGGTAGTTCTCCACATTTTCGGGATCAACATCTTAACTGAACTGGGACTTGGCACGGCCCTTTTATACTGTGCATCCTTTACCATAATAGTTTCGTCTATAATTGCCTTGAGGCAGGATAACCTGAAGGCAAGACTTGCTTATTCAACGGTCTCTCAACTCTCATATGTAATATTCGGCGTTGCCCTTCTTACGCCTTCAGGAATAACAGGAAGCATCATGCATATAGTAATTCATGCCTTTGGAAAGATTACGCTCTTTTTCTGTGCAGGGGCTATTTATGTCGCAGCTCATAAGACCAAAATAAGCGAACTTGACGGCATTGGAAAGAAGATGCCTTTCACCATGATTGCCTTTTCACTAGCCTCGCTTTCATTAATTGGAATTCCTCCCCTCGGTGGTTTTATAAGCAAGTGGTATCTGGCCATGGGTGTTATAGAAGCAAAGGATATCCCCATGATTGCAGTCCTGGTAGTAAGCTCAATACTCAATGCGTGTTATTTTCTACCCATTGTGTACAGGGCATTTTTCAAAGACTTGCCACAGGGAGAAACGGCTGAAAGGAAAGAGGCCCCCGCTCTTATGGTAGTACCTTTAGCACTTACGGCCACTGGAACGATGGTGTTGTTCTTTTTCCCATCGCTATTCTTAGATCTTGCGAAGATAGTTGTGGCAGGTTTAAATTAAAAAAAGTCCGTTCTCACGCAGAGCCACAGAGAACGCAGAGGTTTTAAAAATATTTTTTTCTTAGCGTCTTAGCGTGAATATTATTAATTTAAAGTATAAGAGTCACAAAGATCGATGACTGAAAATCAGATTGGTGAAATTGTAGTTGATGCTGCAATTGCCATTCATAAAACGCCTGGTAGGTCGGTGGCATGGACAAACAAGTTTGTCCATGCCACCCAACGTATCAATAGAATATGATGGGATTAAATTTGACGAAGGATTCAAAGCAGACATTATTATTGAAAACAAAAGTGATTTTAGAATTAAAATCGATTGAATCTGTCACAAAAGCACATAAGAAACAAGTATTAACCTATCTTAGATTGACAGGTTGTAA
>MAYW01000051.1 GCA_001723765.1 Candidatus Scalindua rubra | reverse complement strand
TCTAGTTATCTCTTTCTCAAAATGGGATACAAATTCAAGTCTACTGTGCTCTTATTGCCAGTCTCTTAATCAGATTATGGACTGGACGTAAACCCACTAAACGCACCTTCGAGATGATCTGTCTGTACTTTCAAGGATGGGCTACCATGGAAGAACTCATGAAACATATCGAAGGGCTTAAGATTGAAGATAAAAACAAATAGCCACTCTCAGGGGATTTTTCACCTTTGAAAGTTTTGTGGGAGCAGTATGCCTTCATTTCTCCATCTCATTTACATATTAGTAATCCACGTGTATTTTCATTACCAATTAGTACAATAATTTCCCTGAGTCTTCAATCATTGAACTCATATATCAAACATCATGCCGAACAGTATTGGGACAGCGCCTATTTATATCTTGGTCTGCATTAGGTGCATGCTGTTGTTATACGCTCACATTTTTTCACTAATCTCATTTGTTTGAAAATGCAACTTTTCCTTCTCTGATTAAAGTAGTCACTTGACAACAGCCATGACTAAAAGTCTCAAAATATCGAGCCAATGCAGTTCCAACTGAATGTGCCACTTCGCTGAACTCTTCGCATAAATTTATAATAGTTTCTGTTTTTGTTATTATCTCACCAGTATTCCGTGAAGCAAACGCCATATTGTTCTCTGCTGCAATTTCAGTCATCCATAATGTTTGATATTGTATGCCAGGAATAGTAAACGTATCGTGAACCATTTTGTTTCTAATTTTGATGAAGTCATTAAAAAGCTTCATGAATTCATCTTTGTATTTCTGAATGTCTGTTTTCCTTAACAGCTTTTTCCGTTTTAGATATTTTAGATATTTGTTGTAAATCTCCTTGGTTCTAAAAAGCTCATAAAAAAAATGTTCTAACAAGTAATGTATACTTTTTTGATAATCGACTTTTTACCGGTAATCGCCATAGTTCTGGGTAGGTGGTAAGAAAGGAGAGTTCAGTGATAACCAGATTTAGGTTTTCAATTACTTCATTGATCTCTGTCATAAAACAGAACGTCTCCCAATAAATGTCTGGGATATAATCAAGCTCTGGTCTTGGCAGGTAACCACAAGTAAAATCCCATTTAGCATTCTTCTGGAATGTTTTCATCATTGCATCTTTAATTGTGATTAGTTCTTTTTTTAGTGAATCGGGAATAGATATTTCTTCTATACGTTTAGGTTTCGATTGTTCCATTTATTTTCTCGTATAACGACCAGGATGAGGAGCGCTCTTTTTGCGTCTGCTCAATCCGCTTGTTGGCCAACCTTCGAACTACAGAAAAACTTTGTTACTTGCGCGCTCCTCATCCTGGTCGTTGGCCGCCGCTTTTTGGCGGCCAACAAGTTATTCTATAGTTTCTGTATAGTAACGAAGTTTATAAACTACTTGATTTTTTTCAAGTATATAACTTAATATTTAAATAGATTCTTCTGCCCCTTCCTGTCGTCAGGACAGGCGTATTCTCCCTCAGAATGACAAGGTATACTACATGTCATTATAAGGGAGAATACGATCCCTGTCCGTCATGTAGCAATGTCTATTTTAGCATGCAGATTAGGACGTACAGTGTATTTTATGTTGAAGAGGAAAAAGGCTTTTAATATGGAGAAGTTTTTAAAGACATAATTAAGGAGAGGGCGGGTAAGCTAGACACCTAACTGGGTCTATAAGGGATAAGTTCAAGTTTTGTCTGTAAAAATACTTTGGTATGCGTCCTGGAACGCTGGTCAGTCAATGAAATTTATCCCGGCAACCAGCAGCGCTTGATTGGATATCCGTCCTGCTCCTTTACAATAAAAGTTGTCAATGAAAAAGATTATTGTATTCTGCTCCTCAACCGATCTCAGAGCATAACTGGAATAAGAGGATCTGTAATAAATCCAAATTATAGCCTGTCTTTTGATTGAGACGGCAAGAGGGCACAGATAAGTTTCTGGGCCGCAGAGAAAGACTGAAAGGAATAGCGTCTCTGCTGTCGTCATGAGTTGATGATTGCCATCAACAACTCATGACTATTGAACCCCAATATGTGTTTGGTGCAGGGTACTACCACCTGCAACCGCTAAATTATGAAATTAAGCTAGAATATTGATTTCTTTTTTTGACAGCTCTTTAATAAGGAAAATATATTTGCTTTTTTCTATTAGGAAAGGTTTATCTCTTGACAACGGGGGCCTTATAGGTGTTAGTTGTAAAATTTAAACTTCACAAATTTAGAGCGAAATTTATTGCACCACGCACTTTAGCAAGTTGCTCTTGGGAAAGAGTCGTTATTAATGACCCTATTTTACCTTTTGAAACAGTTTGTATGTGATCACAGTTAACTGCACAGTCTTTTTTTAAACCATTTTGGGAAGATAAAAATACTTCACTTGGTATATCTCTAATGGTTGAGGTTATGGGTGCTATTGTAATTTCTCCCAGATATTCTAAAATAGAATCTCTGGTTAAAATTAATACTGGCCGTTTTTTATCGGGATCATGGAATTTATACCATCTGATTTCCCCCCGTTTCATAAATCGCCCCACTCCTGCTCAGATTCCCAAAGACTGAACTCTGTTTTGCTTACAGGTTTTTTCTCATATCCTTTCTTATGTTTTGTTTCAAGACGTTTGATATTCTCTTTGGCTATTGCTGCCCGTAACGCATGTCTGGTAAAGGCAGATCTACTTGTTCTAAGTTTCTTTACCACTCTATCAACTTCATCTACTAATTCATCATCTAATGTCATCTGAATTGTTTTCATAAACACCTACCAGATAATGTGTATATATATAGTTATAATAATCCACATAACCTGTAAAGTCAAATGTTTTATGATTGGAAATATTTTAAGAGATAAGTTATTTTATAGTTTCTGTATAGTAACGGATTTTATAAAATAATTGACTTTTTTCAAGTGCCATCTGATTTAGCTGTTCGTTTCAATACCGTTTTGGCCAAGCATAAGATCCCCCAAGACTATCAGAATCATTATAGGTCGGCAGCGCCTGTTAGGAGTGCCTTAGCTGTTTCAATATCTTGTCGTAATCCGAATGGGAACCAACCCAGAACCAGATTATTTCACCGTCCTGCTGTATACCCAAAGCACGATAATCTCTTGAAATGCGAACTGCATAAATCGGTCGTTTTGAATGTACTCGTTTGAAGTGTAGCCCCGGATGATAAGGGTCTTTTTTGAACTGAGCATAGGCCTCTCTTGTCTGCCTTTGGGTTTCCTTAGGCAAATTAGCCAGTAGTTTACGAAAACGCTCTGTTGTATGTGATATCACAGTCAGTTAATATCCAATGGTTTTGTCTTGCCTTGTGCATGTTCCTCAATCGCCTCATCTGCCAGTTTATCCAGTACATCTTCCGACTCAGCAAATGCTTTTTCCCATTTTCTCTCGGATATGATTTCATCAATCAACCATCGGGCCAGAGCATTTTGTTCCAATTCCGACAACTTTGACGCCTCTTCAAAAGCTTTCTCAAGAAGTTCTGTCATGATTAACCTCCAGTATTTTTTTCATACGCCTAACAAGTTACTCTATACTATCTGTATAGTGTATAGTAACGGATTTTATAAAATAATTGACTTTTTTCAAGTGTCATCCGGTAAGAGGGTCAGGTCTTTCATTATTACTTTTTATCGTTTTTCCTCGATTTGCTTGATGGTCTTGATTTAGTTTGTTGTAGGATTAATTTATTTGTGATATTGTAAGACCTGACCCTTTCCTGTGACCCTTTCCTGCCATAGTTTCTGTATACTAATGGAGTTTATAAACTATTTGACAAAATTCAAGTATATTTTATTTATCTAAATGTATAGTATCTTTTATGTAATGCTATCCTGCAATGATAAGTATACCATCTGAACTATCTGTTCGTTTCAACTCTGATTTGGTAAAAAATAAAGTCCCCCAAGACTATCAGTATCATTATAGTAATTTTTAAATCAAGCGCTTATAGGCACTCTCAATCTGCTTCGTAATCTTTCCTGGTATAGTTTCCCCTATCTCATAATCTTCAACCTTTGAGACAGGCATTATTTCCATTAAAGAATTAGTAATAAAAGCTTCTTTAGCTTTTAGTAGTGTTTCTACCTTGAAACGCTCTTCACTAATCGAAATATTATTGTTTTTACAAATATCAAGTACAATTCTCCGTGTTATCCCTGGCAGGATATTCGTATCTAGTGAAGGAGTGATAACAGTCTTGTTATTCACAATAAATATGTTACTAAAAATACATTCGGCTACATGTCCATCCGTATTGAGTATAATCGCCTCATGGGCAGATTTTCTTTTTACTTCTTCTTTCAACAAAATACTTGTCAACAGATTGGTTGTCTTGTGACAAGATATCGGACATGACGCACTCCTCCTGACCTTTGAAACAATCAAAGACGTCCCTTTTTCATATAGTTTTCTTTCATAAGCTTTAAAAGGTTTGATTTGAATCAAGAGTGTTGAATCAAAATTGCCATTAATTTCAAGCCCATTTTCCCCTGTTCCCCTTGTCAATGTAATTCTAATATAAGCATCAAGGATATTATTTTTTTTAAGGAGTTTTTGAACAGATCTATTTATCTCGGTATTTGTATATTCAAATGGAATTTTAAGCTTTTTAGCTGAAGAACGTAGACGCTTTAGGTGCTCAGTAAGTTTAAAGGGGTTCCCTTTGTATGAACGGAGCGTTTCAAAAATACCGTCACCATACAGGAAACCTCTATCACCTAATGAAATGCAACCCTCTGTATCTGAAATAATCTTACCATTTAAGAAAATAAATTTTGTATTTTGCATCACATTGATCGTTGTTCATCTATACTAAAAATGTGTAAAAACTGGTTCTTTTAGCAATATTTTTAATCTCACAAAAAGTTTAAAGTGTCTAAAGTTTGAAGTGAGCTAAAATTGTAGCAAAAAGTAATTATTTAACTTTAGGCACTTTAGTTCACTTAAGACACTTCAAACTTGATTTCGGCTACGCTATGCTGTATTTATATATGCTCAAATAAAAAATTATAGAATTCCTACTCTAGCGTCTCTATCAATGCCCTGGCCTTATGCAATGTTTCTTCATACTCTTCCTCAGGTTCAGAATCAGCCACAATTCCTCCCCCAACCTGAAAGTAGATATGATCATCTTTTACCAAAAAAGTTCTAATAGCAATATTAAAATCAATATTTCCATTAAAACTTATATACCCAATTGCACCTGTGTATGCACTACGTTTGGTGGGTTCTAATTCATCAATAATTTGCATAGCTCTTACCTTAGGAACACCCGTTATTGACCCTCCTGGAAAAGTTGCCTTAATCAAGTCAATAATATCATATCGTGGGTGAAGTTTTCCTTCAACTGTTGCAACAAGGTGATAAACAGTAGGATGCTCTTCCAACTCTTTTTTCTCAGTTACTCTGATTGTATTATAATTACACACCTTTCCCAGATCATTTCTCTCCAGGTCTACAATCATTGCTAATTCTGCATCATCCTTCTTACTTGAAAACAAATTCTTCTTCATTTTTGTATTTACATCGCCATGTTCAGATCTTGGTCTAGTACCTTTAATTGGTCTTGTTTGTACATTTCGTATTATCACGTCGCTATGTTCATCAGAACGGTCCAACACATTTCGTACTGACAAAAATCTCTCTGGAGAGGAACTTATTACGTACTTATTATCAAATCTCAAATAACATGAAAATGGTGCTGGATTTATTTTTCTCAGTCTTCCGTATACCTCATAAGGTGATATTTCAATCTGACTTTGAAACCTTTGTGAAAGATTTATCTGATAAATATCTCCTGCACAAATATATTGCTTTGCACATTCGACAGCCCTTAAATAGTTCTCTTTAGAGAAATTACTTATTATCTTTCGCTTTATTCTCTTTCCCGTAATTTTTGACTCTTCATCATAAGGTACGTTAGATCTCCTATGAATAATCCTTAATACTTGATCAACTCTTTTTTCTGTACTTTTTTTAGAATATGTACTAGAATCAACCAAAGCTAAATAACACTTATTCTCCAGATGGTCAAAACCTATAATTGTGTCGTAAAAACTAAAATGCATTTCTGGGAATTCGATGTCATCAATTGTTGTGTTAGGCAGTTTCTCTACAAAATGGCATAGGTCGTAAGCAAAGTATCCAACAGCACCACACGTAAATGGAATGGGTTCAAAGTTATTATCCATGTGGAAGTAATTTAAGAAACTTCGCAATTCGTCAAAAGGATTCCCTTTCTTTTTTGTAATACTTTTACGATCTTGAATCAGAATATTATTACCCTTTGACATAATTGTAAGAAAGGGATTGTAGCCTATAAACGAGTATCTCCCCGTTTTTTCATTTTTAATAGCACTATCAAGGAAGAAACTTTTTGAAAGGGTATGGGTGTAATGGAAAATCTTCAACAAGTCAGTATCTGGATCGATCTCCTTGATTACTAATTTATTTTTTGTTCTGCTTAAAAAATCCACCATAGGATAAGTTTTCTGATTATGGATGTTTTATTATTTGTAAAGTATTTCACAACCATGTTATGTAATATAAAAACTCCAAGTCAAGCTTTTTTTAATTTATCCAGTAATTGTTAAGCATCAGTTGTAATTCTTCATGAATTAAGCTTCGTTATGCTAGATTTTGCAATCAGCCCTTACTTCACTTTATAAATAAGGATATGAAACATAATCCTCTATTTTGTTTTGAACAATTTTAAAAAAAAAATAACATGCTTATCCGACTTATTTTATTGTTCACAATTGTACCCTTAATAGAGTTATATCTTTTGATACAGGTAGGGAGGTATTTAGGGGCTTTTCCAACGATAATGATTGTATTCATAACAGGCATAATAGGAGGTTTACTCGCCAGAAGCCAGGGGTTAAGTGTTCAAAGACAAATAAGGATGGACTTGCAAAATGGGATAATTCCAACAGATGGCCTTATTGAAGGACTATTTATTTTGATTGCAGGTGCACTATTAATCACACCAGGAATGATAACGGATGTATTTGGATTTTTCTTAATGATTCCAGGATTTAGAAGATGGTTTAAAAACCGACTAAAGGAAAGGTTTAAGAAAAGGTTTGAAGCTGGACAATTTCATTTTTATTCTAATTATCGTACAACGGAATGGAATAAAGATGATGGATCTTGATTGCCGGTCTATAGTCTAATTATTCTCTTTTTGGTTCTATACTCAAGCCGAATTTTCTTGTGATTCTTCAATTGTCGGTAATGTTTCTTTTTCAAACTCAGCGCCAACCGCAGAAAAGAACTTTTTTCTAACAGCATCAGAAGTGACTTTCAAAAGAGATGTTCTGTCGTTTGCATCTCCAAGTATCCCAAGATTAATTGCTCCGGCTGCCATTGTAGCATGACCACCGGTATTTAACTCGCCAAATGCACTTTGCAGCAGTAACCCTAAATTAATCCTTGTATCTCGGCTTCTTGCTGATAATTGAACTTTATCTTCATTAATTCCAAATACAAGAACGGTGTATACACCCTCCAACTGTAACATCATTTCTGCTGCTTGAGGTAGGGCATCTCTATCATTTATAAACTCTACAAATGATGCAAGGTACGAACCCCTAATCTCTCTATTCCGTATTGCCCTTCCAATAATATCTAAAGTTTCCAAACTCATGGGAGGGGATTCTAACTGGTTCAAGATATTTGTATCAACTAATGGTGAAAGATATGATGCAGCATCTAAATCATCGGATGTGGCATTTCTGGTAAATTCCTTCGTGTCCGTTCTAATACCATATAACAGCGCCGTCGCAAGTGAGGAGGTAGGTTTTATGTTTAACTGGCGAATATATTTAGTCATCATTGTAGAGGTAGCGCCTAATTTAGGTTGAACATCAACAAAGTCCCCTTTAACTGAACTAGTATCTACCTGGTGATGGTCAAATATCAAATTAGGTATAACATCTGCAGGTAAAATATTATTTTTGGACGGAATCGAAGCCTCTATCAATGCAATCTTACCAGCAGACCTTACTACTCCCATTACTTCTTCACTTGTTTTCGCATTTACCATTTCCATATCTAAAAGATTTACCAATGCTTTATTTTTCTGATGACCGATATTACCTCCATAGTAAATAGTGCTTTCTACATCACAATATTTACATATATGTTTTAAAGCAAGCCCTGAAGCTATCGCATCTGGGTCAGGATTGTCTTGTAAAAATATTGCCAATTCCTTGTTGTTCGATTCCTTGATTACGTTAATCAATGTAAACGCAGAATGTTTCATTTCGACGTCTTCAAACGTAGGCAATATTGTCTGAGCTAGGACTTTACCTTTTTGTATTACTATATCAGCACCATTTGCTTTTAAATTATCAACCTCTTCCCGACTTGATGCCCTAACTAAGACAAAATGTTTTGGTAATTTCTCCTTTATTTTTTTTACCAGTGATAAATTACCTTCAAAATCTCCGGTAAGGATTGCAATTATATTAAAATCTTCAAAGTATGGAGACTTCAAATCAAAAGATTTTATATCAGATACTATTACGTTAAGGTGTTGCTCTCTCCATGATGATACAGTCTCTTCGTTCTTATCGACTATTAATATTTCTTTTCCAGCCTTGTTTAATGCATTAACAACTTCATTTCCTGTTGCACCACAACCAAAGATAACGTACATAAGAATTTCTCCGACAATAAATAAATCAGTATCTTAAAATAAATCGTAATGGTATATCATGGTACGTTTGATTATTACTAATTCAAAGGATGGTCACTTTCTTTTTTAATTACTTTGAAGTATATATGACAAAAACAAATTAGTAAATTGAGAAAAACTAATTTATTTTACTTGTGATTGGAAAGTATGATTTGTACTTTTGAAAAAACTTTTTATATATGTCCTTTTTAGTATAAATTAGGCAAGATATATTTTTGAAATTATACTTTTGATCCATAAAACTGTCAATATTAAAAAATATGTATGTAAAGTAGATGCCAAGTTAGTTAGTCAGAAAAAAGTTGGACATTACTGGTATGTAGAATTTGTGAGGAGATGTTTCCCATCGTACGAAATAATTCAAAAGTACTGGAATGGGACATTCACATTTTGATTAGACTATCTATAATCCCACGGAGGTTACGTGACTCTATGAAACGAATTCCCAATTTATCTGCCCAGGTCATTATCCCCTTATCAGCAGTATAGCTTTCTTGACAGAGTATTTTATCGTGATATAATGAGCGATAAACATACTAAAACCGTGAGAGAAAAATGAAATTTATAATTTTTATAACAATAATAATCGTTCTATATTGTGTACTTCACAGTTATCTTCCCTTTTTGAATTTCGCAGGGAAAAATTCAATAGCAAGTGGCAAGAAGAATATAGAATCTACTGAGAAAGGTTATGCTTGGAAAAGGAAGAGGATGGTTGAACAACAAATAATAGCACGAGGTGTAAGAGATAAAAAAGTTCTAGAGGCGATGGAAAGTGTACCAAGACATTTGTTTGTTCCTAAAGGATATAGAGAGTATAGTTACTATGACCAGCCATTACCAATCGGATTAGGGCAAACAATTTCTCAGCCGTATATAGTCGCTTTAATGACAGAAATGTTAGAGGTAGACAATGATGCTGTCGTCCTTGAAATTGGAACAGGTTCAGGTTATCAGGCAGCAGTTCTATCTACAATTGTCAAGGAGGTGTACACTATAGAAATAATTAAAGAGTTAGGACTCAAGGCAGAGGAAAAGTTAAAAAACCTCGGGTATAATAATGTGAATGTCAAGATAGCAGATGGTTCGCTTGGTTGGCCTGATAAGGCGCCATTCGATGCAATAATAGTAACGGCAGCAGCAGAGAAAATTCCTGATCCTCTGGTAAAACAATTAAAGCCGGGTGGAAGGATGGTTATTCCGGTTGATTCTTCCTTTTTCGGTCAGGATTTGCTGATTGTAGAGAAAGATGAAGCCGGAAACATTAATATTAAAAAAACAATCCCCGTACGATTCGTCCCTCTGGTAGAGGGAGAGGAGGTCACAAAATAGACTTGTATTATTTTATCAAAGATATTTAGTCTTTCCATACTCGTAATTCGGAAGATGGTATTATACATCGAAAAACGATATGGTTAGTTGGTAGTCTCTTTCCCGCCCATTCAGCATAGGCTACCGCATCATCCCAGCTAACATTAACAACTAGAAAATCTTCAGGTACTAAACTGCCCCGATCCCATGGATAACCTGTACTCACACTTGTCCTTTGTGAGCAAATTTTACTTTCATTTATAATACATTTCCATTAAAATTATCCATCGAAAACTCGTTTACCCCGTAAAATCCAGAAAGCTCCGGACTTCATCCCGTAGATATTATCAACGGGACTTCAGGCCCTGTACCATCTCGGTTCAGGGCAGGGATATTCGGGGTTTACTGTCTCTTTTTCTAAACTTTATTTTGCGAAGCAACCTGCCTGCCGTCAGGCAGGAATGCAATAAATTAGTGACTGAAAGGAACTAATTTATATGGAGTACAGGATTCTTGGAAAAAGCGATTTAAATGTTTCAGTCATAGGTTATGGTGCATGGGGAATAGGAGGAGAACCCTTCTGGAAAACTGAAGGTGAAGAAAATTCTATTCGCTCCATTGAAAAGGCATTTGATTTGGGCATAAACTTTTATGATACCGCTCCTGTGTACGGCTTTGGTTATTCTGAAGAGTTATTAGGTAAGGTTCTACATTCAAAACGCAAAGAAGTCATAATTGCAACAAAATGCGGGCTGCGATGGGAAAATGAAGAGATAAAGGCTATAGAAAAGAAGGCCACTAAAGAATCCATATCAGAAGAAATCGACCTGAGCCTGCAAAGATTACGGACAGAATATATTGACTTATATCAAGTACACTGGCCAGATGAAAACACACCTATTGAAGAGACAATGGATACTCTTTTGAGGATTCAAAAGGCAGGAAAGGTTCGATATATAGGTATTAGCAACTATTCGGTTGAGCAGATGAAGGAGAGTCTTAAATACGGTCAGATAGTTTCTCTTCAACCAATGTATAGTATGCTAGAGAGAGACATAGAGAAAGAGATCCTTCCATTTTGTATAGAAAACAATATTGGTATAATTTGCTATAGCCCACTTGCATCAGGTGTGTTGACTGGTAAATACGATGAAAACACTAGATTTGAGGACTGGCGTGGACAGGACATTATTGGGCACTTTACTGGTGATGAGTTTGTATCTCATATTAAAAAGGTTAAAGAAATTACGAAGATTGCACAAAAACATGGTAAGACAACGGCTCAATTAGCCATAAATTGGCTACTTCGCCAGAAAGGTGTAACTACCGTCCTTGTTGGGGTAAAAAATCCAGACCAGGTTAAACAAAATATAGGAGCTGTTGGATGGGATATTTCTGATGACGATTTGAAT
The DNA here is from genome assembly GCA_001723765.1 of Candidatus Scalindua rubra. GTDB lineage: Bacteria > Planctomycetota > Brocadiia > Brocadiales > Scalinduaceae > Scalindua_B > Scalindua_B rubra. Next base: position 16,234 of record MAYW01000051.1, on the reverse strand, counting down.
AATATATCAGATATTTTAGAAGAAAGGAGTTGTTAATGGTAAAAGTAGTAAAGAAAAACTATACTTTGAAAAATTTAGATAAGATGTCTATAGACGAAGCGCAGAAGCTTCCATTTGCTGTGAGGAATAAGCTTCTTGATTTAGTTCTTGCAGATGGAAGAAAGATTGGAGGAAAGCAACCTGCCAGACAGGTAGGATTGATGTGTGATTGGTTTGAGGAAGATGTCGCTCGTCTTCAGAAGATTAAGGCAATAAAAATATGCTGTGGGGGTTTTATACCGGTTGATGCAACTGGTGAAGTCCCTACACTAGATCCCAAAGGGCAATTCAAACTGGTGTTTGAAAACATAAAGAATGCAATAAAAAAAACTGGTACTAACATGGATAGGATTGTTAATGCCATTATCTTCATGAAGAACATTGATTACTGGGGACAGATGAATGATGTTTACAGAAAGTATATTAAATGTTCTCCAACACGTGCGGCGATAGGCTGTCAGGACCTTAATAAGACATATCAAATTGAGGTAGTCAATCTGTTCGCATATAAGGTTGCAAAATAAAATTGCTCTGTAATTGTTTTAAAATAATTTATATGATTATTGAGTTAACTCCTAATACAATTTAATCCCCCTTAGTCCCCCTTTAGTAAAGGGGGATTTGGGGGATTTGTTCAATTTTGATAATATTTTGGAGTTAAATCATAACAATTATAATTTATTAAAAGAAAGGAGTTGTAAGATGTTAAAGTGTTTAAAAGTGAGTTGTATTTTGTTTGCTGCGATATTTGTTTTATCCTTTTCTATTGCACAAGCATGTGTGATGATTCCTGGTAAACCCTGCTGCAACGAACCATGTGAAGATGAGGCATGCCCACTTAAAGAAGCAAAATTGATAAAAGTATCTACAGCCGAATCTGCTGATACTGAAGAAGTAGTCTTAAACGTAAAGGGTATGACATGTGGTGGTTGCGAAGGCAAAGTAAAGGGCGCTCTTACCGCGTGTGAAGGTGTTAAGGATGCTCAGGTAAGTCATAAAGATGGCAAGGCTGTTGTTCAGGTTGAAGGAGGAAAGGCAAATAAAGAGAAACTCATCGAGGCAGTTGAAAAGGTAGGATTTTCAGCATCTGAAGGATAAGCTGATTAACTTCCGCTTTGGAAAATAGTTTTAAAGTTTTTCTATACTTGTGATTTGCCTGTCTGCTGTGCTCTATTCAGACAGGCAATACACAAGTAATATCTCGCCAAGTTAGAAATTGACAAAATTCTTCGTTTAATAATTCAAAAATACATTCCTTTTTTCTTGTCTATTATATTTGCTGCTTTGCCTTGTTCTTCAACTCTGCAATCCACAATCAAAAATTCATATTCTATAAGTTTCACAACCGGCCACATACATCCATAACTCCAATCTACAATTATGCTTATGTAAATTTATTTTCATTATTCCTTCTTTTTGAAAATTTATGTAATATAATAGGTTTAGAGGAGGAATGAGAAATGCTTATTATCAAAACACCTATCTCAAAACGGAAACGAAAGCCTATTCTTAAAAAAAAGGTTCCCTATCAATATGAAATTCAGAACATTAATACAAAAATTTGGGAAAGTAACCCCCAATATTCTGAAGACCATTGGATGGACACCAATAGTAAAGCTGAACAAGATAGGAAGATATCTGAATTCAAATATATTTGTTAAGCTGGAATTTTTTAATCCTGCCGGGAGTGTAAAGGACAGGATGGCGTTGTTTATTATTGAGGATGCGGAAAGAAGAGGGCTTTTAAAACCTGGTGGAACTATTGTAGAAAACTCCTCTGGCAATACGGGTGCTGCCCTTGCCATGATTGCGGCAACAAAGGGTTACAAGTGCATAATCACAATGCCTGATAAGATGAGCGATGAGAAAAAGAATTTGATGAAGGCATTCGGTGCAAAGGTTGTTGTAACACCCACAGATGTTCCTCCCGATTCTCCAGAAAGTTATTATAGCGTTGCTAAAAGGATAGTTAAAGAAACTCCAAATTCATACTATCCAGACCAATACAACAATCCAAGAAATATTGATTCCCATTATTACACCACCGGACCTGAGATATGGAAACAGACAGGTGGAGATGTAGATTATTTTGTTGCCGGGATAGGTACCGGTGGCACATTGAGCGGAGCTGGAAGATACCTTAAGGAAAGGAATCCTGAGATAAACATAATCGCTGTTGACCCGGAGGGTTCTGTTTTTTATGACTATTTCAAGACAGGAAAACTAATAAAACCTCATGTCTACAAGGTAGAGGGGATTGGAGAAGATTACGTCGTAAAGGCAGTTGATTTTGAATTGATTGATGATATTATCAAGGTTCATGATAAGGAGTCATTCTTGATGGCAAGAAGGCTGGCAAAGGAAGAGGGAATCTTTGCAGGAGGTTCAAGTGGTAGCGCTGTATGGGCGGCTGTTAAGATTGCCAGGAGAATTAAGGAAAGCAAAAACATTGTCGTAATCCTTCCAGATTCTGGAAGTAGATACCTTAGCAAGGTTTATAATGATGAATGGATGAGGGTCAATGGTTTTTTGGAATAGGGGGTATGTATATGAAACAAAAATTTGAAACACGGGCAATTCATGCTGGATGTGAACCTGATTTAGAAACTGGCGCCATAATGACGCCAATTTTCCAGACAAGCACATATGTCCAGAAGTCCCCCGGAGAGAAGAAAGGATATGCTTATGCCAGGACACGTAACCCTACCAGAGTAGCCTTAGAGGAAAACATTGCCTCTCTTGAAGAAGGGAACTATGGGCTCGCATTTTCATCCGGGATGGCAGCTATCACAACGGTTGCTCAAATGTTAAATGCAGGTGACCATGTCATCAGCTGTGATGACGTCTATGGTGGGACGTTCAGGGTATTTGAAAAAGTCTTTAAGAGGCACAGCCTCGAATTCGATTTTGTAGATTTAACAAACCCTCAATTTTTAGAAAAATACATAAAAAACAATACAAAGATAGTATGGTTAGAAAGCCCCTCAAACCCACTTTTGAAAATTACAGATATTGAAGCAATTTCAAATATTGCGAAAAAGAATGGGATATTAGTTGTTGTTGATAATACCTTCGCGACCCCATTCTTTCAGAAACCCCTGAACTTCGGAGTCGACATTGTACTGCACAGCACTACCAAGTACCTGAACGGCCACAGTGATATTATTGGTGGTGCTATTGTGACAAAAGATAAGGGATTATATGACAAACTCCAGTTTATTCAAAACGCAGCAGGTGCAGTACCGGGGCCTTTTGATTGCTTCCTTGTTTTGCGGGGAATTAAGACCCTTGCTGTCAGGATGGAGAGACATGAAGAAAATGCAATAAAGATAGCACAATTTTTGGAAAAACATCCAAAAGTAAGAAGTGTCATATACCCGGGTCTTAAATCTCATCCACAGCATGAACTTGCAAAGAAACAAATGTCAGGGTTTGGAGGAATAATTTCATTTTTTATAGATGGAGGATTAGATGCCGCAAGGAGTTTTCTTGAAAAAGTGAAGATATTTTCATTAGCAGAAAGTCTGGGTGGTGTAGAGTCACTGATAGAACATCCAGCAATAATGACACATGCATCCCTTCCAAAAGAAGTTAGGGAAAAACTAGGAATATCTGACGAACTCGTCAGGATATCTGTTGGAATTGAAAACATTGAAGATTTAATAGATGACCTTGAAAAAGCTCTAGCAGATTAAACTAGGTTCACGCTGAAAAAAACCATTTAAGCGATATCAGATTCATACTGTTAGGTATGGATAGCACATTCAAATTATTTTAACGCTTGACGTTATGCGTTATAGCATTTATAATTTTGGAGGTGACTACTAAAAAAATAAAGCCTATTCATCCAGGCGAAATACTACTAGAAGAATTTATCAAGCCTATGGGTTTAAGTCAAAACCGATTAGCTAATGATATTGGAGTCCCTCCACGTAGGATTAATGAGATTGTGCAGGGTAAACGAAGAATCACAGCCATACAGCCCTCCGTTTAGCACATTATTTCAAAATGTCCCCACAGTTTTGGCTTGGCTTGCAGATGGATTACGACCTTGATATTGAAGAAGATAAACTCGCAAAGCGACTTGATAAAGAAGTTGTGATTTGCGAATTAGCGCACGAGAACATCTAACAACCGTGCCAACGGAGCGCATAGCGCGTCCAGTGCACACCTTGGTTCGCGTGACTTCTCTATGACGGGGGACCATACTTTCTGTAGTGAATTCGCCTGAAAATCTCAAGCAAGTTTCCGTATTGGATGTCGGAGGCATCCAGATTGTATATCTCTTGAATCTTCTTGTGGATGTCTGTCACTTCCATCCCGTCCAGACCAGTGAAATCAAAGAGGCTCGATTCGTCTGTGATTAAGTATTCCCCAGGTTCAAAATCGAAGATTCGCCTCATGAAATTATCGTAGTATTTTAGAAGATTGCAAAGATTTAACCCATTTTCCAAAGTTTCAAACATTCTTTTACCCTACGTAAGCAATAAAGGGCTGGCCACGTAAGTATAAAATCACCAAGATCCCCACGATGACAGATCAGGAATAATTTCATGTTATGCATAAAATGTAACTGCTCAATATCAAGTGAAATATTACGCTGCTTAACGAGAATGTCAACCCTGCTTTCGCAGGGATTCCAAAAGTTATCACTGGAATCCTTCCGAAATGAAGGTTATACAATTCCACTTGATATTGAGCAGTTACCATAATATTTTATACGTAAAAAATTTTAGCTTTGAATAATTCGTTTCTTTTTTATATAAAAGAAGTGTATTTTACATTATTTGGGGGTTTAAACGATAACTCTTTTACTGTGGATTTGCTCAAAAACCCTGTTTTAATATATAGGAATTTTAATTTTGGATACAGATGCCTCCCGACAAATATCCGCCTGAATGACATAGTCAGGCAGGTATCTGCGAAAATCTGCGTCCTATTCACTTTATTTTGTGATAAACCCCAAAGTCAGAAAGGTGTTTAAAATGAAAAAACCAGTAACTATTTTATCTTTTATTTTTATATTTGTGGCAACCATTTTTGCTAATTACGCTTACGCTAACTCACAATACACACTGTCGAATGAGGATGCTAGCGCCAGTCCCAGCCCTCAAGCACAGAATCCGCTTTTGGGTACAGTAGCAGAGACCATGAACAGCGGCGATTATACTTATATCCTTCTTCAAACCAAGACAAAGATGTTCTGGATCGCAATCAAAGAAACGAAGGTCACCGTCGGACAAGATATAATCTTAGCGCCGGGTATTGAAATGAAGGATTTCACAAGCAAATCTCTTAACCGTACCTTTGACTCAATTATCTTTTCCGAGGGCCTGATTACACAAGGAGGATCTGCTATAGGGAGTGCAAAGCCTCAAATGACAACTCCCGGCAGCAAGGGAGCCAAACCCCCTTCTAAAGAAAACCTAAAGGTTGATAAAGCTACAGGGGAGAATGCCTACACAGTTGCCGAACTCTTCGAGAAAAGATCCGAACTTGATAATAAAGAAATAGTTCTCAGGGGAGAAGTAGTTAAGGCTACGGCTCAAATCATGGGAAAAACTGGCTGCATATTCAAGACGGTACAGGGGACCCACAGAAAGGAACTAATGATATAGTCGTAACAACAATGGATCTTCCATCGGTTGGAGACACTGTTACCGTAAAAGGAGTTTTATTCTCGGACAAAGATTTTGGAAGCGGCTACCGGTATGATGCAATTATTGAGTTTGGTCAAGTTACAAAATAAATTAACTCCTTTGGACACAGACCCACCAGAACAAGTCTTTCGGGCTGGTAAACACAGATTAAAAGGATTTTAAAAGAATTAGACAGGATAAATAAGATATTAAAAAAATCCAGTTCATCTTGTTAATCCTGTCAAAGCAAATACTAATTTAAAAGAAATTTTTATCTGTCCAAGTCGAATGTCCCTGACGCAGACAATGTTTCGTCTTTTTGCATAACAGAATGGACAGAATTAGAAAGAATCAGAGAGGAATTCCAACCCACTCATGTAGTCCATTGCGCAGGCGTTTGTGATCTGGACGTATGTGAAGAGCGTCCTGAATGGGCACATTCGATTAATGTACAGGGCACAAAGACCGTTGCCAATGTCTTTGACAATGATACACCCATCCTGTACATGAGCACCGACCTCGTATTTTCCGGTTACAATTCACCTGCGGGAGGTTATACGGAAGATGACGAGCCGGATCCTATTAATGTTGTAGGAAAGACCTTTGCAGAGGCAGAAGCATACATTCAAGAATGCAAAGACCATTGTATTGTCAGACTGGGATTACCACTTGGTGATTCAATCGTCGGTACAAAAGGCGAGGTTGACTGGATAGAGAGCAGATTCAGGCGAGGCCTGCCGGTTACGCTCTTCTACGATGAATACCGGAGCTGTATTGATTGCAAGGAAATCGGCCGGATGACTGTAGCCGCCCTTACCCTTGAATTAAGAGGGCTATTTCATCTAGGCGGAGAGAAAACATGGAGTCTCTATGACATTGGTGAATATGTATTGGAGAAGGGAGGATATTCCCCTTATTTATTAAATGGCATAATGCGGCATCAGGAAGAAAACGGTCCACCGCGTATTGGCAACATCTCGATTAATTCAAACAGATTGAGAAACCTTATTCCCATCTATCGTAAAGACGTAAAGTCGCAGAGGAAGTAATTAAAAAGGGATTAAAGGGTACAATACCTAATTTAATTAAGTTAAGCACCCAACCTGGACGAGCCAGAACCAAAGAGTTTTTAAAAGTTGAATTTTTTTTTGAAAACTCTCAAACCCTTTTGTATAAAGGGATTGAGGACATCACAAATAATTTTCTTGCTAAAAAAACAAGAATTTAATGACTTATATACTAAATTCATTCGTGATAGCAGGTACGCACAGCTCGAACAAAGTTTATAGTTTTGACGCTATCAGAGGAGATTCTACCAGCGACAAAATCTACGTACCACGACTTATTATGCAAGTGTTTGTCTGCACTCCAACACCATTTTTGTTTTTTTTCAAATATATCATCGATATATTGACCATTGACATTCTTATCTTTCTCAAGTAAAGACATAAGCTCATCTATTGTCGGTAATCTCCATCCTTTGTAACCAGCGGAACTGTGTCGATTCATTTTGTGAACATGGTCAAAAGCTTCATAATATCCCATACCTCTATTTGCCCCTGACTGCTGCCACATCAACCCTGTCGTAATATCCGTCACTGTACCATCTCCGTTGTCCTCATAGTCGTTTTCAGTATACTTAAGTGGTCTATTACTTCTATCCAGTTTAAATAATTTCAGGTAGATATCATCACTAACTATCGTAGGCTTGGCTCTTGGCACGTACACTGGCTTTTTTGTCATAGCCTCTTTTTTCTCCAGCACCTCTTGTGCACAGGTATCGCAAATCTGTATGGCCTTATCATCGGGATGTTCCCCTAGGCAATCCTCATGACATGCCTTTTTGCAATTTTGGCATTCGGATCCTTTCCCTTGCTCGATAAATCCGTAGCAGATGGGGCAGTATTGTGTAGATTTACCAATCGCCTTGGCCAGGATTTGCGACTTAAATTTTTTATAAACTCCTGCTGGTTTTTTTGTCACGGCCTTTTTTTGTGTCAGCTCCTCTTGCGCACAGGTATCGCAAATGGGTAGCGCCTTGCCATCAGGATGTTCCCCTCGGCAATCCTCATGACATACCTTTTTGCAATTTTGACATTGAAATCCTTGCTCCTGCTTGATAGATCTGCCGCAGACGGGGCAGTATTGTGTAGGTATAACAACCGATGCCTCTGGTTTGTCCTTTACTTGTTCCGGTGATTCGCTAGTCTTCATTTTGCCCAAGAGTTTTGCATTAAGTTCTTTGTAAGTTTCTTCTGAAATCTCTCCAAGAATAAACCTTTCTTCCAACTTTTCTAATAGTTCTTCCCTTTTACTCATAATGATTCACACCCAGTAACAAAAAAGCCCTGGCTGTCCTTACCTGAAAATGTTAAGGAATTGCTTTTTAGTAGTAGAAATACTTTTAGATAGCAAAATAATTAACAAGATTCAAGTGTTTTTTTTGGAAATTATGCCCTGAATTTATTTTCTTTAGTAAAAAGAAGATGGATGGTATGTCGGGCATATACAGGAGTATCCCGATTACGAGAGTCAGGGCACAACATTAGAGGAATTGAAGAAAAATTTATTAGAGATATACAATGATATTAAAGAAGGATTAGTCCCTGATGCAAAACCATCAAAAGTATTGGAATTAGTTGTTTGAAGAGAAAAGATCTAAATAAAAGATTTAAAATCTGAATCAGCTCAATATCAAAGGAAAGACCTACACTTTATCCCCTCCTTGCGAAGGAGGGGGAAATAGAGGTGGTTATGTAATTTAATTGTATAGGAATTTCCATTCCTGACCTGTCGTCAGGACAGGTTTAAGTCTTTGAGAGTTAAGTCCTTAGACTTTTATTCTCCTCGAAAAATTATTTGATTTCAAACTGGAAATTCTTCGTGGAATTTATCCTGAGCGTAACAACAAGATTCTTCGCTTCACTCAAGGACAGGTCTGAGGGAGGATACGCCTGTCCTGACGACAGGAAGGGACCGAAGAATCTAATTTAATCGTTTTTCACTTGATATTGAACAATCAATAAAATCTTTCAAGGAATTCTTTGCCTTTCTTGATATTTTCAATAGGTTGTTGAATTGCTTTGGAATTGATTACATAAAATCCATTATATCCTATTGATTCAAGTATAGAGACAAACTCTTCAACTGGTATTATACCTTCTCCAATGGGAACTTCTATGTGTCGTCCTTCTTCAGTTTGTCTGGTGTCCCAGAGATTTGTATGAACTATATATTCATGTAATTCATATATACCTTTATGGGGTCTAATTTGTTTATCATTAGTGATGCAGGATCATATATTAATTTGATACCTTCAGTTTGTAATGATTCTATAAACTTTTTCAGTGATGAATAATTGTCATACGAAGTTTTGGCGGCGAGTCTACATCCGTAGTTTTCAGCATGTTTGCCAATCTCATTAAGTGCTGTACTTACAGCACGCCAATGTGTAGAATCAGTCTCTATTGGGATATTACCTATTTGTACAGTTATAATATTTGTTTGTAAATCCAATGCTAGATTTATAATCTCTTTTGTTCTTTTAATAAGAAGGTCAAATTCATTTTCATTGATAAAACCTATCCCCAACTCTGCGCCAATAGCGCAGAGACATAATCTATTTAAATCTATAATATGTCTCAACTCTTGGCGACCTGTCTGGGATAAATTTTCCGGGGTTATATCTTTTTGTGTCGCATTGATCTGAATACCTTTGAAGCCTAGAATGGAGGCAGTTTTGACACCTTCTTTAATTCTTAATCGTAAAGATTCAAGTACAACACCAATCTTTTGACCTATCATTTAATAATTCCTAATCCGAACGAGTCGGTAAAGAAATGTAGGGCGAGGCTTTAGCCTTGCGTTTGTTGCATTAAGAAAGCAAACCTAAAGGTTTGCCCTACATGTTATATGCAACAAAACATTTTAGCAAAATTTGTTAAAAAAAATTGTTAAGGTACTAAATTTAAAAAATGGATAGAGAAAAAGCATTACAACTATTATCAAGTCATTTAAAGAACGAAAATCTACTAAAACATTGTTTGGCAAGCGAAGCCATAATGAGGAGTATTGCAAAAGAATTAAGTGAAGATATCGAAAAATGGGGTTTAGCAGGACTCCTTCATGACCTTGATTTTGAAAAGACAAAGGATGACCCTGCCAGTCATACATTAGTCTCATCCAGGATATTGGAAGAACACGGTATAGATGATGAAACAATCAAAGCAATAAAAGGGCACAATGCGGAAGCCCTGGGCATAAACAGGGAAAGTAAACTTGACTTTGCACTGGCGGCTGCTGAGACTATCACAGGACTGGTTATTGCTACTGCATTAGTCTATCCTGACAAAAAGTTAAAGAGCGTAAAACCTAAATCAATTTTGAAAAGAATGAAAGAAAAAGCATTCGCCAAAAGCGTAAATAGAGAAATAATAAAGGAGTGCGAAATTCTTGGCATCCCCTTAGAAAGATTTATTGAGATTTCTCTAAAGGCTATGCAAGAAATAAGCCATGATTTAGGTTTATAGTTTTACCCATATAATAAATAGGACACAGATTTCGCAGATAGCTGCCTGACGGTGGGCAGATGTGTCCAAAATGGAAATTCTTATTAATAACAAACTTATTTGATTTTTGAAAATTTATCCTTTGATGCGGCACAAATCGGACACTCTTCGGGCAAGATTCCATCAGAAGTATAACCACACATTTGACATACATAGTAATCAGTATCTCCATCCTTTAGAAGATGTTCAAGAGCCTGTTTATAGAGTTTTGCATGCCCTTCCTCTACATCACGTGCATAGCTAAAACTTGTTGTTGCTTCACTTATCTGCTCTTCTTCAGCTTCCTTTATAAACTGAGGGTATGTTACTTCATTAATAGACAACTCCCTTTTAAATGAATACCTTAAGTTTTCCTGTGTGGTCTTAGCAAGACCAAGGAGTTTGATGTGATTTTGTGCGTGTACAGCTTCTGCTTCAGCAATGGCACGGAAAAGTTTAGCTATTTGTTTAAACCCTTCTTCCTCAGCCTTTTTTGCAAAAGCCTTTAGACGTTGATGTGCTTTAGATTCACCCACATAAGCATCATACAGATTTCTATCTGTCCTTCTGCCCAAATTTATCCCTTTTAATTTAAAACAAAAAGAACTAGCTAAATAGATTTCATAATAAAGGTACGTTCGGGGAACGTACCCTACAGTTTTTAATTTATCAGTACATTATTTTTATATATATCATGTATTACATTTGTTGTAGGGCTCGTTCCCCGAACGAGCCTTTCACACGACGGTAAAGTGTCCAGTTTTAATAATTACAGGTAAAAAATACTTTAAACACTAAAACCCCAATTTATATATAATATCAACTCCACTACATGGCTGTGTAGCCACCGTCTATCATAAGTGCAGTCCCCGTAACCCATGAAGATTCGTCAGATGCAAGATACAAGCATCCATAGGCAATATCTTCGGGCTTTCCAAATCGTCCCATAGGATATAGCTTTAACAGATCTGAAGATGTCTTTTTATCGGCTAGCATACCTTGTGTCATGGGTGTTTCTACCACACCCGGACAGATGCAGTTTGCCCTTATATTATGTCTACCGTACTCAACGGCAATACTTTTCGTAAACATAATAACACCACCTTTGGAGGCATTATAAGCAGATGCCTCAGGAATTGCCACCATACCTAGAATGGAAGCTATATTGATTATCGAACCCCCACCATTAGAAATCATCTTTGGTATAACCTTTTTCGCCAGTAGAAACATTCCCTTCAGGTTTATGTTAACAACCTTTTCCCAATCTGATAGCGTATGCTTATGTACTACTGATTGTCCTCCGAACACACCGGCATTATTTAAGAGTATGTCAATTTTGTTAAATTGTTTGATTGACCTATCTAACAATTTTTTAACTTCATCTTGATTTGAGACATCACATGAAAATGACAATACTTTTTTAGAATTCTTTGCCTTCGAACCTAGCTCTTTTACTATTTCACTCTCAACTTTCTTTAGTTTATCTTTCCTTCTGCCGCATATTACTATATTAGCTCCTTCTTTTGCAAATAAAATAGCCGATGCCTTACCGATACCTGTACCCCCACCTGTAATGATTGCTGTTTTATCTTTAAGTCTCATTATGGAATTAAAACAATCTTTCCAAACTGCTTTCTATCTATCATCTTTGTTTGAGCTGCTGCTGCATTTTTAAGAGGAAACACCGAATCTACGACAGGCCTTCATTGCTCCATTTCCAAAAATGCCTCTTTGTTGGCACCACATGATGGGCAAACCCATTCATCTGGTAGGTCTTCAAAAGGAGTGTCACGAGGAATCCCACCCATAACGTCTCCTTTTCGTGGATCATATATATAACCGCAAACACTACACTGCCAATTTGACATTTTAATAACCTCCTGAAAGCAAGTTGAATTTCTAATGTGACAAGTATATATGGTATGCTTTTCTTCTTAAATGTTAGACTTTTCCTAACCTGTTCAACTACCAGTCCGAACAAATTTCCACCAGGGTGACTCTGTACGGTTGTTACCAGTTGGAAGTTATCCCCACAAAAGCAACTATGTGGGACTGCCGCTTGAAGAGACGCAGATTGTGGTTTCTTCCATTAATTCTTTTGCTTCTGATAAGACTTTTCCAATAACTATATCCATTGGTTCATTTAATGATGCTCCAGCAGCACGCACATGTCCGCCACCTCCAAACATGGATGCTAATTCACTCACATCTATCGTGTGTTTCGAGCGAAAACCTACCTTTGTTTTTCCCTCACCCAGTTCCCTGAATATAATTACAACCTCCACCTCATCTACTGCACGAATAAGATCAATAATTACATCCGTGTCTACATATTCTACTCCGGACGATTTAATCATCTCTCGCGTTATTTTAGTCCATACCAAACGCCCCTCACATTCCGAACGTAAAATGCCAAGCGTAAGGCTTAACAACTTCAAATAACTCAAGTGTTTATTCTGACATACCTTTTCATATATTATCTGTGGTTTCACTCCAACCTTTATCAAGTTGGAGCAAATATTAAATACCTTTGCACTTGTATTACTGAATCTAAACCACCCTGTATCTGATGCAATCGAGAGGTATAAAGGGTTTGCAATCTCTTGTGTAATTTCTCCATGCATATGCGTAATCAAATCAAATATCAACTCTCCTGCAGAAGATGCATCTTTGTCTATAACATTTATATCAGCAAAACCAGGATTAGTTGGATGATGGTCTATACACACTGTAGTAATTGAACTGGCCTTAATCATTTCCGCAAAATCACCCAACTGTTCCCAGGCAGCTACATCAACTATAAAGATAGCATCATAATCATGAAGCTTAATGTTAAAACCTTTACTCTTTAAAAACTTTATTTCCCTATCAGGATCAAAATAACGATAAACAGTAGGTAAGACTTCATTATTTACTATTACGGCTTCCTTATCTAACCCAATTAAGAAATGTTTAAGCGCAATTTCAGAACCAATCGCATCTCCTTCCGAAAAGAGATGAGTCGTAATAATAAACTTTTTACCCTCATTTATGATGTCCGCAATTTTATCCCACATAATTAAATATTTAGCTCCTTTCAACTGTTCAGTCTAAACTATGTCATATTATACAATACTTTTATCGGTATGGGTACCGAGATGTAGTTCCAATATAATTTCTACTTTAATTTTTAACTTATATTCTGTTTGTGGTATTTCAGCTTCTTTGGACTCTATTTCAGGAGCATATCCATTTAGAACTGCTTCAATGTCTTGAGAAACAAGCTTTCCTATAAACTGATAGCCTATTTCTTTTTTCATATTATAGGTACTTACGGCAACGCTCGAGTTTTCAGCTAGATTTTCAAGAGATTTAACACAAAACCATGATTTAAAGACAATATGTTCTCCATCATTTATAATTCCAATGTCTTTAACAATGGCTATGTGAGGGACTCCATTTTTATTACTGGTAGCCACATAACTGATATCGACATCACTTAAAAATTCTCTAATTTTTTCAGGAATCTTAATCATCTCTGTTTGTTATTTTGCGAGACGTAAACCGACAATTATAATAAATGTGCAACACTTACACTTCTAGCATCCATGGAATATCTTCCTCTGCACACCAAAGGGATGGTTCCGTTATTACACGAAATTCATCCTTAAACTGAGTAACATGAGCACGCTCCATTTCTATAAGGGTTTCGAATAATTTTTTTGCATCTTTATCTTTTGTCTTCTTGGCAGCATCTTCATAGAATTTACAGGCATTTGTCTCAGCATTTATTATTATTTTGATTACATCCTCATAGGTTGCTTTCTTTTCAGGTTTCTTCACCTTAACTGCTTTTAATGTTTTTATCTTTTTATCTTTCGGACTTTTACCGAAATTATCTTCATACCATTTCTTTAATTGTTCATAATGTCTTTGCTCTGCATCTGACATTACATCAAACTTAAGCTTTGCTGCCTTATCTTCAAGTTGTGCTGATATCTTCTTATACAAGTCCCTTGCCTTAAGTTCTTCTGCCATTGCAGTTTCCACAATATCTAAAGTTTTATCGTTTTTATCTGTTACATTTCGTTTCTTTTGCAAGGTTTAACTCCTTCTTACATAAATCATAATTGCTTAAAAATCTTATAGATTCCTGCCAGAAACAGGTTTTAAGCAAACGATGCAGAACAACAAATTCATATCTCTTTATATTACTAGTATAATCGATCTAATCTAATATTTTCTATATAAATTGTAAAGAAATAAATATAACTTAAAGGAGTATTCCTTTGGGTAAATTTGTAATTGATGCTTTTCTAGAAAAAGAATGGAAACGTTATCTCCGTAACGGGAAACATTTGTCATTTATTTTAATAGACATCGATTTTTCCAAACCTTATAATGTCACGCACGCCTATAAGGTCGGTGATGACTACCTTAAAATGTGTCTATTATTATAAAACTACCAAGAAAAGGGAAAGCAGAAACGTTTATCAAATCATAAAAAGGAGAGAAAAGCTGTGATAGAAAAGCAGAAAAGTACAACCAAGACAAAATTGCTAAATATGATCAAGAAAAAAGAGGTTGTAGTAGGAATAATTGGTCTTGGCTATGTAGGGTTGCCCCTGGCAATCCATTTTGGACAGAAGGGATTCAAGGTCATTGGTTTTGACTTAGACACGCGTAAGATCAACATGCTTCTTCATGGAGAATCTTATATTAAACATATCCAAATGGAACTGATCAATGAAATGATTAAACAGAAAAAACTCGATGTAACCATTGACTTCAATCGCTTGGATGAGGCGGATTGTATATTGATCTGTGTACCCACTCCACTTACAGACAAGATGGAACCCAACTTGAATTATCTTCTAGATACTACAAAGATGATTTCAGAAAATCTCCGTGTTGGACAGATTGTTATTCTAGAAAGCACTACATATCCCGGAACTACAGATGAGATGTTACTTCCAAGATTGGAATACAATAATATGAAAGTAGGACAAGATTTTTTTCTTGCCTTCTCTCCAGAACGAGAAGATCCAGGAAACAAGAAATACAATACAGCTAATATTCCTAAAATAGTCGGCGGGATTACGCCTGCCTGTCTAGAGGTTGCTTCTGCCCTCTATAACAGCATCACTCAAGTAGTACCTGTTTCATCAACCAAGGCTGCTGAACTAACAAAGCTTCTAGAGAACACCTTTCGCTCCGTTAATATTGCACTGGTTAATGAATTGAAGGTCCTGGGACACAAGATGGGAATAGACATCTTCGAGGTTATTAATGCTGCTGCAACTAAACCCTTTGGCTATACACCCTTCTACCCGGGGCCCGGATTAGGCGGACATTGTATCCCCATTGATCCATTTTATCTTTCCTGGAAAGCCAGGGAATACGATTTTTCTACTCGCTTTATTCAACTGGCAGGAGAGATTAATGTGTCTATGCCATACTACGTAATTGAAAAGACTGTAGAAGCCTTAAATAAAAATGAAAAAAGCCTTAAGGGTAGTAGAATTTTAGTACTTGGTGTCGCATACAAGAAGGACGTTGACGATGACAGGGAGTCTCCAGGCTACATTATTATGAAAATGCTATTGGAAAAGGGAGCCATCGTAAGCTACAATGACCCGTGGATACCAAAGTTGAAACCATCCAGAAAATACAACTTTCATATGGAATCCACACCTATATCTCCAGAGGTAATTCAAAAAATGGACGCTGTGATCATTGTCACCGATCACAGCACGTACGACTTCGCTGAAATTGTTAAACATTCCGATTTGATAATCGATACCCGAAATGCAACAAAGGGAATCAATGAAGCGAATGAAAAGATTGTTTTTGCCTGAAGTTTTTCTAGAATAAGAACCCAACCTGGCCGAGCCAGAACCAAAAAAGGATGAATGTCTTACAAGGCTGAGCTTAGCTCACGTAGGTTCTGGCTTAGCCAGGTTGTTAAATGAAAACCTACGGTTTTCAAACTTTCCCTTAAAAATAGCTAAATTATAAAGCTGTTATTAG